>DAIDIX010000007.1:0-7727 GCA_027451645.1 Candidatus Dormiibacterota bacterium
GCCCTCGAGCATGTCATCGGGAATGAGGATGGGAGCCCGCTTCTGGGGAATGAGGGCTGTAGTGATGATGACATCAGCACTTGCGACATGCTCAGCAAGGAGTGCATGTTCCGCCTTCTCCTGCTCCTCCGTAAGTGCACCAGCATATCCACCACTGCTCTCGGCTGCAGTACTCGTGAGTTCTGAGCTCAGGAAGGTTGCTCCAAGACTCTCCACCTGGTCCTTCACAGCAGGCCGGACATCGAAGGCCTCAACAAGTGCTCCAAGGCGCTTTGCTGTGGCAATGGCCTGGAGTCCTGCAACACCAGCACCCAGTACGAGCACCCGTGCTGGCGTGATTGTTCCTGCTGCAGTCATGAGGAGGGGAAAGATCTTCGGCACATGGGTAGCACCAAGCATGACTGCGTAATACCCTGCAAGATTGCTCATGGAGGAGAGGGAATCCATCTCCTGTGCACGTGTGATGCGGGGAAGGAGATCGAGATCAAATACGGTATGCTTTCCGTCTCCAGCAGCGTGCAGTGAAGGAATGTTCTTCGTAAGCTCCATGGATCCAACGCAGAGGGAGCCTTGGGGGAGGGATTTCCAGAATTCCGGCTCAGGGCATCGGACAGCAAGCACGATGGATGGTTCCTTGAGGAGATCATCCCGGGAGAGAAGTGTTGCACCTGCCTCAGTAAGCACTGCATCAGTGAGAAAGGATGAGGCACCAGCACCACTCTCGATGTAGACAGCATGTCCAGCAGATGTCAGCTGTCCAATCGTTCGGGGACTTGCTGCAAGTCGCCGCTCGCCCTCGCTGTGTTCTCGGAATATAGAAATACGCATTGTTACATCTTACGGAGACGGACTGGTGACACGAAGGTCGTGGAGCGGGAGACGGGACTCGAACCCGCGACCCATACCTTGGCAAGGTATTGCTCTACCAACTGAGCCACTCCCGCATGTGCATTCCACGATGCCAAGTTATTATCGCAGATTGCAGAGGGAGGTCGTGGCGGCTGCTATCTGTGGTGAAATGCAGCATGCCTCTTTTGGAGAAAGGCGTGCACACCCTCCCTGAAGTCATCGGAGAGGGCTGCCTTCTCCTGCAGTGCGGATTCGAGCGTGAGCTGTGTCTCAAAGTCTGCTGTCCCTGCATCGAGGAACAGTTCCTTGATGTATTCGAGGGAGAGCGGACCCCGGGCAAGCTCCTCTCCAAGCTCCCATGCCCGATCAAGAAGCGCTTCAGCTGGAACAATCTCGCTCACGATGCCAAGGGCATGTGCTTCTGCTGCAGGAATGGGAAGTGCACGGAGGGACATTTCGCATGCCCGGGCTGGGCCAATGATCCGTGAGAGGAAGTATGATCCTCCTGCATCAGGGACAAGTCCAATTCGAGCAAAGGCCTGGATGAACTGTGCTTCTGGAGCAGCGAGCCGAATGTCTGCAGCAAGTGCAAGGGAGAATCCTGCTCCTGCTGCTACACCGTTCACTGCAGCAATGACAAGGCACCTGCCGCGGTGGAGCATGCGTGCGAGCGGCAGGTAATGGTCATCGAGGTACGAGCGGATGAGTGCTGCATCAATGGGTGCGCCAGAACTGCCTCCGACAAGTGCGAGATCCTGGCCAGCACAGAAGCCACGGCCAGCACCTGTGATCATGATCACGCGGATGTGGGCTGAATTCTCTGCATCTGCAACATGCGTGGCAAGCTCATCGATCAGCCCGGGAGTGAGGCTGTTGAGGCTTGAGGGACGGTTGAGAGTGAGGAGGATGACATCGCCCCGTTCTTCACGGAGGATGAGGGAGTCTGGAGCATCAGTCATGAGGGGAAGCCTCCTGCGAGAGCTGTACATGGGGTGCAAGGTCATAGAGAACTGCATGCGTGTAGATGCCAGTGTTGTGCCCATCCTGCCAGATGACATTGAGTCCGTAGGCCCCAACAAGTGAGAGATCTGCAAGCTCATCCTCACCGGGAAGGAGTTCCTGGGTGGTCGAAAACCGTCCTGGTACGCCAAGTTCGCCATGACACGTGGCACACGGACATGCGAGCCGGAGCCTCGAAAAGGGGATGGACTCGCTCGTGCCATCATCCCAGGTGATGACAAGTGCGCGGCTCGCTTCGTCGTAGTCGAATGATCGTGGTCGTGGCTGCTGCATCTGCATACGGGGAGCGTACCAGAGAGCAGTGGAGGAAATCATGCATGACCATTGGGGAGGCAGTGGAATGCCTGAAGCGTGCACAATGGATCAGGCGGAAAGTTCCTGGGAGGCCATGAGGATGAACACCAAGATGCAGGCAGTGGTGGATGATGAGCAGTTTCTGGAGGAAGCGATCCGTCTGGCAGTGGAGAATGTGCACACAGGTACAGGGGGACCGTTTGGTGCAGTCATTGTCAGGGAAGGTGCAGTTCTGGCACGTGGCGGGAACCGGGTAACAGCTGCACACGATCCTACTGCCCATGCAGAAGTGCAGGCCATCCGTGCTGCCTGCAGAGATCTTGGGACATTCCAGCTTGATGGATGCACACTCTATGCGAGCTGCGAGCCATGTCCCATGTGCTTTGGAGCAATCTACTGGGCAAGGCTCGACAGGGTCGTCTTCGCAGCCCGGTCAGAGGATGCTGCCCGATATGGCTTCGATGACTCACACATATACCAGGAAGTGAGACAGCCAGTAGACAAGAGACTCCGGACATTCCACCATCTGGAACATTCGTTGAGCCTTTCTCCCTTTCTAGCATGGGAACAGCAGGGCGACAGGGTCGACTACTGATTCACTCCTTGAGAAAGTCGGGAAGCAGTGCAGCGAGACTCAGGTCCCCCTGGAGCGTGATCCGCTGATCCTGGACTGCTTCCTGGACAGCTGCAATGTCGAGCTTGCCCTGGGCAAGCGCAATGAAATCATCCGAGGACATGAGAATGGTGAGCTGAGCGGACGAGATGCCGCCAGGACCCACATCAGGAATGCCATTTGAGATGGAGAGGTGGTACAGCTCCGTGTCATCAAATACGAACTGGTAGTGTGCACTGTACCCAGCAATGTTGCTTGGCCGTGAGATGAGTCGGTGCTCGATTTCCGCAAAGACTGGCTCGACATCAGCCATGGATTTCACGTGCATGCAGGGATCGTCTTCGAAGTGCCTGGCTGTCTGGAAGGAATGCGCGCTTCTGATGCATGGTACGGCTAGGCAGAGAGTGTTCGGGGAGTGGGAAGCTGGTCAATAGCATGTGCTCGAAGGGTTCTCCTGAGTTCCGGACGTGCATGCCCAAGTGCAGCCACTGCCTCAAGTGCAAGAGACCTGCTGAGAGGATCAGTCTTCTTCAGAAGGGCTCCCAGTGTGGTGCGGGTCCGGCAGTACGTTGCCTCAGTAGCCTCAAGTTCCTTCCGGAGCTTCCTGAGTTCCCCTGATGTGGTGATGGTGCAGGGAGTGTCGAGCACACGCTCGAGAAAGCTGAGCCTTGGAGTTCTGCTCATGGGATGGGGATCGGGAAGGCCCTGCTTGGGAGCAGGGGGAACATACGGCTGTGCATCGGGCCTGTCCTGCTGCATGACGATGACAGTGCTTTTGAGGGGATTGCGCTCATTTGGCACGACGAGGACATGCGGAGCCGCATGTCGCTCTGTGAGAAGTACTTCGACAAGCCGCTCCTCGCCAGGTGTGCCTGTGGAGAAGGCTGCCTCAATCTTGTAGGCTGCAGGTGGAATATGGGGGGCACGGGCTGCTGATGTCCACTGCACTTCAGCACGGAGGAGTGTTCCGCCCTTTGCGCATTGGGCACTGTACCACTCCTGGAAGGACGGAGTGCGCCAGATCTTTGCGGGAATGCCACACTCTCCACCTGTGCGCTGTGCACCCTGACCAATGCCACCGATGCACTGGAGCATGGTATCCCGAAGGGTAGACGCTATGGGAACCTCCTCATAGCGAGCCATGTGTTTCATGCGGTCCATGCCAGGAGCCTTTGGAGGGCATCCAAGAACACAGCGTCCAGAACGGTAGAACTCCCCCCATTCAATGTTTGTCGTGTAGCCAGGGAGTCTCTGGGAACGGGGAACCCAGAACGCAATGACATCGCTTCGCATCATTGCATCATGTTCCCACCGCCAGGGATCCATGGTGTCCTTCTTTCCCGGTCGTGGGAAGGGAATGTACACCACACCGTCATAGCCGAGATCCGCAAGCTCCCTCACCGCATCGACACGCCAGTCAGGATCACCTGGTGCATGGGGACTTGGTCCAGCAAGAAAGATTGCCTTTGCGAAGCTCCGTGGAAGTGCTTCATCGCGGTAGACGATGCGCATCTGCCTGCCCATTCCTGACTCCTTGAACTGCACGTGTCATGTGTGTGTGGTTCAAGCATACGAATTTCACGCGGACCTGCTGGGGGACAAATGCGGTATGGACACAGGACGGACAATGATCCGACAGGGAGGATTTTGCCGGGTATTGTCCTTGCAGCGTGGCGTAGCCATAAGGCATACTGATGTCGTGGAACAGCGACAGGCTCGTGATCACCGTTCACGATCTCCGCACCGCATGGGGGAGATGCACCGCAAACGTGGTGTGTTGCGCTGTTTGATTCTTGAGCAGCGTTTTCGAATTCCGCTGGAGTCGCCAAGATGACCGGCGGGGTGCGAAGCTTCCTGAGGCGTCTGGCAATCCCAGCTTTATGGGTTCCTGATCCCGCTTCGCCCCCCGATGCAACTGACATCTTCTGCCGTCCTCCCACGGATTCACGACAGACGACTCCTCTCATGGTGTCAAAGCACTTCTATGTGTATGCCTCCCGGTTTCCTCTCGCAGCAGGCCACCTTCTCATCGTTCCGAGGGAGCATATTCCCGTGTACGCTGAGATCCCGATCCTCTGGCACCGTGAATTGGAGCGAGTCATAGCTACGGTCAGGTCATTTCAGCATGAGATGTACGGCAAGGATTCATTCGCCAGAGAGCAGGGTTCTCCTCCCGGATCTCCAGGAAACAGGCAGTCAGTCCGGCATGCCCACTTCCATCTCATTCCGTTTGAGGGTGATGGCGCATCTCTTCCGGAGTTCGCTGGGGAAACGAGACTCAGGAGCTTCGCAGATCTTGCCAGGTACCGCTGGAAGAAGGGATACTACCACTATGTCGAAGTGAATGGGGACCGTCGGGTTGTACCGGATGTTGGACCAGGCGTTGAGCAGGCAGAGCGGGCACTTCGGGACAGGATTGGAAATGACTGGGACCCCGTGAAACTGCAGCCGATCAAGTTTGAGGATCCTGTTGGCAAAGTGATGTTCAGGGAAGTCATTGACAAATGGAACACGTGGCTTGACCGCCATGGTGTCGCTACTGTAGGAAAGGGATTGACGCGGGCAGATCTCCGCCCGCATGCTGCAGTCGAACTCTGAGGAGTAGGGGAAACAATGAAGGAAGCAGTGCGTTCGTTTTTGCGCCGTTGCCACATGCCGGCCCTTCGCATACCGGATCCTGTAGGAGCACCAGACATGACAGATGTCTTCTGCAATCCACCAGAAAATGGACCACTGGCAACTGATCTTCTCGAATCGAAGCACTTCCGTGTGCTTGGGAGCAGACTTCCCCTTGCAGAGGGACATGTCCTCATTGTCCCGAAGGATCACATTCGCGTGTATGGCGACATACCTGTCACCTGGCACAAGGAACTCGAAGCACTCATTGCCATCGTGCGCTCGTTCCAGCGTGACATGTATGGCAAGGAATCCTTTGCTCGGGAGCAGGGATCTCCTCCAGGATCTCCTGGGAACAGGCAATCAGTCAGGCATGCGCATTTCCACCTCATTCCGTTTGCAGGTACAGCACCAGCAATTCCCACAATTCCCGATGCGAAAGAGATCGGGAGCTTCTGGGACCTTGCAAAGTACCGGCTGAAGGACGGGTACTATCACTACATCGAGGTGGGTGGTGACAGGCGGGTCATGCCTGATGATGGCCATGGAGTTGCCTCTGCAGAATGGATGCTTCGGGAACTCATTGGAAATGTGTGGGATCCCGTGAAGCTCCAGCCGACGAAGTTTGAGGGCAAGCGTGCAACCGAGATGTATTCGGACCTCTGCTCACGATGGAACAGCTGGAGCATGACTGCAAAGATCGATCCTGCTGTGCTGCGTCGTGCACGTGTTGAGACTGTCCACAGGGATGTGAAACTCATCGCATAGGCATGAGATGTGCAGCCCCCCGTTTGTGCACCTGGGAGTACATGATGGGACTGCAGAGAGAAAACGCATGGAGGCGACGAGGGGAATCGAACCCCTGAATAAAGGTTTTGCAGACCTCTGCCTTACCTCTTGGCTACGTCGCCGTGGATGTGAAAAACCGATAGTTCGGTACACACTGATGTTCATTGTATCGGACTTGTACGGCAGCAGATGTTCGGGAGGATCGTTGGCATCAGTGAGCGGAGAGATCTGGTGCCCAGACGTTCCTCCGTGAGATTTCCTGCCTCACGGGAATCTCCATGCATCCAACACGCATGCTCAGTTCTTGGCGAAGGATGGTGGGCTGCCTGCTACAGTCGTGAGAGCATCCCATCAAGTAGCGCCATGGAGTTCCATACAGCTTGATTATCGAGCTGGGCCACGAGCTGGGCCAGGGTTGTACAGATGGTGTGGACAATACGGCGGATAGCACGAGTTGGCCCAGTTGTGGATCAGCTGAAGCAGGACGATTGCGATGAGCAGCGTGACGATGAAGCTTGCAGCCAGGAGGAGGAAGATCCGCGCATTCGTACGCATTGGGTGAAATATCCAAAGATGTGTTGTACGTCAGTACTGCCAGAATCGAGAGCCCTTATTGGCATGGAGCGATTTTCGTTGTCAACCATGGCTCGCCTGCAAGCCACACGGCGTGCTGCCGTGCGCAGATGAAGCCATCATTATTGACATCGTACTGGCGACTGGATGACTGCTTTGGAGTGATGCGAGCAGTTGTTACATCTCAGTGTGGAAGATCTTCTGTGTAATGCTGCTGCACAGAGTGTCGCGAAGTTGTCCTTGTGCAGAACAGCACTGCAAAAGTGGATATTTGCAGTATGTCAGCAACACGCGTCAAACGAAGCAAAAGGCATGCGCTCGTTCTTGCAGTGACGTGCGGAGTTGGAGTTGCTGCACTTGTGGGGATTGCACTTGCTCCTACACAGCCCCAACACACACTTCCACTCACAGGATTTGGAAGCCAGTCCATCGTGACCCCTCTGCCAACGCCATTTCCGGTGGCCGCCCCAGCACATGAGCACATGGTGGCACTTCCTCAAGACTTCCCAGTAAGTCTGCCTCCACAACCTTCGGAGTTGGTCGTTCTTCCTCACGATGTATCCCACCTTTCCAAGACCCAGGCAGAAGCAGATGCAGAACGGTATGCCAAAAAATCAGGATTTCCCCTTCCTGCAAACTTACAGTTTGATGTGGCAGTGCTCGCCCGAATTCAGCCTGTCAACAGGGAAGGCACACCAGTAGGCGTACCTGGCGGGCTGGAATGGATATGCATGAAACATGGACCGCAGTTCGGTCCTGCCTCAGCAGGACCAGTACTCGAAGATATCCCTGGATACAGCGCCTCTGCTGACACGCCAACCCCGTACACAGCTCCACCCATGGGTTTCCTTGTTGTGCAAATCAATGCTTTCACGGGGGCGGACATCAGCATCCTGACAACGTAATCTTCCGCATGACTGCAAGGTACTTGATATGCCAGCACTCATTTCATTGCTGCATTTCGTACTGCAAT
>DAIDIX010000007.1:7737-16681 GCA_027451645.1 Candidatus Dormiibacterota bacterium
CAATGCAGCCAGTCAAGAATCTTAGAACTGATTCACTTTCCAGTGAATCAATCATTGCTGACCTAGTCGAGCTGGAATGCTGGCCTTCGCGAAAGGAGCGCTGGCGTATGGACACGGACAGTGAAATCGAGCATCTTGTCATGGAGGGGACTGAGCCTTCCACTGACAATCCAGAGCTTTCCGCGAGGTGTCATCTTCTCCCTCTGGATGAAGGAGAGGAGTTCCTCAGTTGCCGTGAGCATGGCCTGACGGGACCGGGAGGAGAGATGGAAGACTACGATTCCAGCACGTCCAGCAGGCGGGTAGTCATGCACATTCATGAAGTCATGGTCACCAGTCAGGAGAATGCGCTGCTCCTCATCACAGATCTGGATGACTCGGGGATCCTTTATGCCTCGAAGCGTCTTGTCTGCTGCAATGGAGCGCGCATCATGGCCAAGGCTGTTGAGAAGCCGTGCGACATCGATCGGCAGGTTTTCGTCGACCAGAAACTTCATGCGTACTCCCCCTCGAGGTATTTGATGACTGTGGATGCATACTGCAGTGCTGCGAGAACGTCTTGGTGAGTGAGCGTGGGATAGCTGGCGAGAAGCTCCTGTATGGGAAGCCCTTCAGCAAGGTTGTCCAGTACGACAGTCACAGGAATGCGCGTTCCCTGGATCATCGGGACGTCCGGACCGTGGGAAGAGGAGTGGTACTCGATACCAGCAATCCCCTCGAAATGAGGCGGTCCGTTCTGGATCATGCACCGAATGTACCAGAAGGAGAGATGTGCCAACAAGCATTCGCCTGTCGTGGCAGCCCATTGTCCGTCAGGTGTCTCCCTTTAGGCGTGTCTCTGGATGGATGGTGTCTGCAAGGGATCGGATCCGGGAGTAGAAGCCTGCAGTGTGGTAAGACCGGAGGAGCTGGAGCCCGGTGTAGTCGTAGTGATGTACCCACTCATGAAGGAGTGTCGAGAGAAAGACACTTGGGGCGACAGGCTGCTCCCGTACTGCAGTCCTATGGTAGATGCGGATGGAGCCACGCTGAAATGCACCATCCGTGAAGACTCCCCGGTAGTAGCCATAGGTCTTCTGCACGAGCCTTGTGCCGGATCTCCGGTGTGTCTGGCGCCTGTCAGCAACAATGAGGGAGCAGGGAGGCAGTGCATGTGCAGCATTGAGAACATCGAGGATGGCCTGCCCATGTTCCTGCCGCTGTTCAGGCTGTTCCGGTATCTCTGCATATGCCCGGATCACTGCGAGATGTGACGGTGTGAGTACAGGAGGGAGAAAGAGCTCGGACTGGCTCTTCACATAGGAGGGTGTATGGTAACGGGTACGAGGCACTGGTATTTCCGATGTGTGAGCAGTGACTACACATTCCAGTATGACGGCGAACATGTTTTCCTTGAAGGAAATTCCAGATCCCTCTCAGTCCTTCGAACAGAAGAGCCTGAAGGATGTCGTGAAGGGTGAGTCTCCAGACACTGCATGGGGAGGTCCCAGGAACGTCTTGAAGGGTGCAGGCGGAGCAGTCATGGGCTCAAGGCAGATGAATGGTGATGCATCTGGTGCATATACCTGGAGACACCTGTACGTGCTATCAGTTGTCATGTGAAGCGCGGAGGATGGAGAAGCAAGTGCGAGCGGCTCGGACGGCATGACAAAGCAGGAGTCAAATGTCCGTTCTGCAAGCCGACCTGTGAGAGGGAGACATTTCTCAGGCAGTGCTGAAGGGATCATGTCATGGAGGGGATACTGCTTCGCGACAGGTACTCTCAATTCCCACTCCTCCCGTGGAGATCCGGGAAGAGAAAAGTAGGGGTGATAGCCGAACGTCATGGGAACAGGCGCAACAGAAAGGGCCTGCACCGTTGTTTGGAGTTGCATTCCTTCAGGGGACAGCGTGTATTCAAGGTCGATGCGGTGGGGAAATGGGAATGCTGCAAATGCATGGCACTCTTCTGTGAAGGTGAGATGACTCCTGACGGATACTCTGCCAGCTTCAGCTTCGTGCCTGCTTCCATCATCCTTCCAGGGCAGACTCCCATGATGGAGACCATGGATGGCGCCTCCTGGGGAGACTACGGTGATGGGTAGGACAGCAGTATCGAGGGTTACATGATTGTTGTTGAAGTCATATTCGAGTCCTCCAAGCCTGTTCGCCCAGGGATAGAGAAAGGGGATGCCTGTCGTCGTTCCACGTTCAGCGTATTCATGACATGATGCACGGGTATGGAGGTATTCGTCTCCATGCCAGGTGAACGACGTGACAAGCATGCCGAGTGTGGGTACAACAGTGGCCGAGTACAGTCCAGATTGGAGAGCATACGCCTCATAGCCGTCAATGGAGGTGTGGTGGACTCCGCCTTGAGCGGAGAAACTGGAGTGTGACACAGCATCCTCCGGAGGGTGATTTCACGTTGCTGTTGCCATCGTACCAATGCCTTCAATGTGTTGATGGGTAGAATTGCCTGATTGGTGGAACACTACAGGTGCATGCAGGAACACTGGAGGAAACACCCATGAGCACAGCTGCTGAGCACAAGACAGCATCGTTTGGTGCAGATGCACTCGATGCAGTAAAGCATCTCGTCGATCTCGGAATGGTTCGGTCGATTACGATCCGGGATAAGGATGGGCGGGAGCTGTTCCGCACTCCTCTCGGAATAGGCATTGTTGGTGTTGCACTCATACCTGTGTGGGCAGCAATTGGCGCAATTGTTGCTGTGGCAACAGGCTGCACTATAGAGGTTGAGATGCGCGAAGAGGGAAAACAACCGGCAGCGAAAGCTTCGAAGCCTTAGGCCAGGAACTGGAACTACGTTGTGGGAGCGGAATCGTGCTCGCCTGCTAGTCGTGAAGCAGGATGGGCATGGTCCTGTCCATGCTCCTTTGCGTACTACAGTGCATAGTCTGCAAGATGGACTAGATGCAGTGTTTACACAGGTTGTGCACTGTTCCGCAATGAAATAAATCTCTCCTCCTGGTAATGCTTATGCCAGTTCCAATCGATGGCACAGCAAGTCCTCGTCTTGCAGTCTTCCGCATCGGTCATGAGGCAAATCCAACCATCCCAGTGGTTGAGGAGGTGAGCATTGGCATAGTGAGTCTGCTGATCGTGACTACGCCAGGCATGACCTTTCAATATGTATCGCAAGACTGTGATCCTGCCACAGAATTTCCAGGAGCTAGGAATGGGTAAGGGTTGGGGATGTGTCCTAGTGGAAATGCGAATTGCTTAGCGCGAAAATGAAAAAAGCCAAGATAGCGATAGTGAAGATCGGAGGCAGGAAGCCGATGATGATCCCGGCAATTGCAACTGTACGTCCCTTGAGAGTACCGTGGGAGGCCCTGATCGTATGGAGAGCGACAAATCCCAGGATGATTGCAATGGTGGAGAGGAAAAGCACAACAGGGTAGGGAACCAGGAGTGTGAGAATGAGACCAAAGAGGGCGAGGCTGAACAGGGACAATACGAATGAGCTGATTGCCATCCCTGAGAACTCGGCTGATTCACTTTCATGGGTGTTATGCAGAATGATACCGGAACTGGGTTGTTCGGTTGGGCTCATTGCATTGATTTCGGGTAGCTGAGGAGGAGCGTCGTGAGCAATGAATGGCTGGTTCTGAGGCAGTACTCCGCGGAAGGGGATGGTGTCATCCGAATTGGGTAGTGGGAATTCCTCAGGGTGAGCATTTTCATCCATGGTTTCACTGCCTTCTGAAATCTACGGATTCCTGTACGTCTTGACCTTTGCATAGACTCTCGAACGAAACACCTAGCAGTACTGAACTGTAACAGTGGTCGCAATGTGAGAAAGAATGGAACTCCAAGTGTAAGTTGCAAATCCAGTCTGAGACTTCGTGAGGTGCCATTTCATCCGGAAGGCACAGTTGTCTCTTCGATGAAAGTGGACTGTACAGTAATAGTTCATTGGATCCGCGAAGGAACATTGTACGGGCTATTCCATGTATTTTGATGGTGATGCTGGAAGGTGGGAGCAAGTTCGTAGGTTATCTCGAAGTTCGAAAACAGTGAATCAGCTGTGCTGCAGTAACAGGAAGGCTGTATTCTCAAATCAGCAACTATTCAAGTGAGTCCTGCGTGCCTCTTCCATATCATCTGCTCTATTCTCTGAACATCACTCCTTGGCACCGTAGCCACGTTCATCATCATGTGGCAGACACCGTTGCACGCATGAAAAATGGGG
This sequence comes from Candidatus Dormiibacterota bacterium, assembly GCA_027451645.1. Classification (GTDB taxonomy): domain Bacteria; phylum Chloroflexota; class Dormibacteria; order Aeolococcales; family Aeolococcaceae; genus JAJZLL01. The sequence continues at coordinate 11,936 of DAIDIX010000007.1, forward strand.
GAGATGCACTGGACCTTGGCTGTGGAAAGGGAACAGACACCCGCTACCTAGCTGAGCATGGATGGAATGTCACTGCGATAGACATGGTTCCAAAAGCAGTAGCCATTGCGAAGAGGACCTGCGAGGATGTATCTCTACACCCCGAGATCTTTCTGGGGGATGTTCTCGATATTGCATCAGTCGTTCCTCATCTGCCATACCAATTCATTCTCGACAATGGCTGTCTCTTCTCACTTAGACTGTCACAGCAGAACAAAGTTCTCGAAACGATAACATCCTGGTGTGTTTCTCCTGCGATGATGTTGCGGTTTGGACTATTTACTGAGGAGTCGCTAAAGGGAACTATGCCGGAGTCCTGGAAGACAGTGTGGATTGATGCAGGGAAGCCTCGGTATCGCATTCCCGGCGATCCAGTACCAACATGGAGCCTCTGGAGTTTGGAGTAACGCACTCCACATTGTGAGTATGGAGTCTGGCCATCAGATGAAACTCAGCATGTCAGATTGCTGCCTTGAGCAGATATCCTAGTCATGTCATGCCGGGCTGGCGGAATGGTAGACGCAGCGGTCTTAAAAACCGCGGGGTGCAAGCTCATCTGGGTTCGAGTCCCAGGCCCGGCAGGGATGGTTCTGACGGCATTTGACAGCACTCGCCACATGGCAGCCCTTGGGAACGTGTAGCAGTAGCCGTTCCATTGGGTGCGGGCTGTCCGCAAACGTGACCTAAGCTCAAGATACGTACTGCTGTGCAGTCGTGACAGGGCACTAGACGGTATTGCGAAAGAGCGAAGACCACATGGGAAAAACCATAGCTGATGCTGCATATATGGAGACTGAAGAGCTCCGTGCTATTCAGCGTGGATTGGACAGGCTGACAGCAAAGCTCCTTCCTGCTATAGAAGCTGGCGAATTCGGCATTGTCATCGGTGATGATACTACTGGCAGGCTCCCTGCCCGCTTCATCCATGCCTTCATCAACAACTGGAACGCTGCCCATGGAAGACCCAAGATTCCACTCGTCTTCATTCAGGGCACCTCCTCAAAAGCGCAACAGACACAGCTGCAGCAGCAACTGGAACGCCGTGCACATCTCCTGGACAAGCGCCTCCCCGACCGGCGCGCACTGGTAGTCACAGAAGGCATCACCTCTGGCGGCAGCATTGCAAGACTCGGACAGGAGCTCACTGCGAGGGATATTGCATTCGATGTCGCAGTGCTCGATGGTGGCAACTTTACCCGCACTCCGGATGCAAGTCAGCAACCAGCATCCCGCGATGCAATCGATGCATTTGCCACACTTCTGGAGAGCGCCCAGATTCCAGTAAACATCCCCTTCGATGCACAGATCGAATTCTGGAACACTGTTGCAGGTGCGGAAGTCAGCGATGCTGACTGGGAATGCTTCAACACAGCGTTCGAAAAGGGGGATGTCACCAGTGAGCTGCTGGCATCCATTGCACCACTTCCCACCCGCACACAAGGAACGACGAGAGGCACTACTATGGCACAGCGCCTCGTTCTTGCCGTGAACAGCCAGCGTTCTGAACCCATGGCCATCCAGGCATTCATCACCCAGCTTCGTGCATCTGACCTCCCTGCAATTGTCTTCAAGTCAATGCGGGATAATTGGCTGAGTATTGTCACAACGGATACAGTGCTCCACGCAAACGGAATCAAGCTGTTGCAGATCCATGGGACTAGCCGTCAGACTGCAGAACCTACGAATCCTCTCGATGCTGTTGGATGGCCCACTGCTACCCGGCTCTTCAGGGGCAAGCAGAATGCAGGACCTATCCGAGATCGTCCAGATCTCACAGGACTCGTGCTCGAGAAATTCACTGATACCCCCTGCTATCGGGGCAATCCTGAGGATCGAGCGCGACGGGCAATGGTACGTCAGGATCTCTGCCGGTACGCACAGTGGAGCTGCCAGCGTCTCGGTTTCAGCAGCGAAGCCATTCCCCTTTTGCTGCCCCATCTTTCCTCAGTCCTTCAGCAACTGGTTCCTGCACTCGAGGAGGATGGATACGCCTTCATTCTGGGACAGAATCCTGGCGGACGGCTCCCAGCTGAGCTCATCGGGAAAGCCATCAATACCTGGCGTGACGTCAATGGCAAGTCTCCACTTCCCATCGTCTTCCTTGATGGCAATACCATTCCCCATTCACCCGCGCAGGTTGCAGCTGCAAAACAGCTTGCGCATCGCCTCCCACCAGAAGCAGCTGGCAGGCGTGCTCTCATCCTTGCTGATCCTGTCGATAATGGCAATTCTGTCCCAAGCATTGTTGAGCGCATGAATGACATAGGCTATGACAGCGACCTTGTCTACCTCTTTGGCATGTCCGAAGACGCCATTGCCAGTTATCTCAAGGGGGGCCACATTCGTCCCAAGACACGTATTGTCAGCTCCCGACAGGCAATCGACAAGCGCGCCTATCAGGAATGCATCCCTGCATACGCAGCTCAGGGAGGAGCAATCCGGGATGCAGCACATGGGAAAAGGAGCAGTGTGGCAGCAGCAGCAACAGCACAGGAGTCTGACATTACCACGGGAGCAAAGCTGCTGGCGGGGGAACTCAGCTAGGGGAGTACGTCCCTGGCTCCACCAGCCGTGCACTGCAAGAATACATGCACATTGTCAGTCAAGACCCCGTGACATGTCCTGCAATGCAGGAAGATCAATGATCATGATCTCCTTCACATTTGTTGAAGCTCCGCACGCTGGGATCTTGAATCTTGCCCAGTTCCGTATCTGACCAGTTGTGTATGCTGACTGCCGGTCAATTAGTAACAGCGTAGTTGGCACAGGAAAGCGTGCGGGCCAGGCAACCGTTTCCCCATCAGAAATGAGGGCAAGATGCTGCGGGCGTCCAATCTGGTTCCATGCATCATCAGCTATTTTCGAAAAGTCTGTACCACCACCAAAGATGCCTTTATTCAGGATGAGGCTGAGGATTTCATCCCTGCTTCCCGCGTGTTTCACTGCTGTATCTGTCAGCGCAATCCCGGAGATGGTGGAGGGAGGAATATCAGCGATTGCCAGCATGACTTGCTGGAGCTCATGCAGAGGCACGGAACCGGACATGTCGAGAATGATCCCAACCGTTCCTACTCCTGCCTTCTGCACCCAGGCAGGAAACGTGACATGCTGATATGCGCCTGCCATGCAGAATACTCCCTGCAACTCATGTGGAACATACTCGATGTTGATGCTATTCTAGCTGAGCGTAAGGGACAGCGCACGGACCACAGTATCAGGAGAATATCCATGCTCCAAGTGCAGCTCTACAGATGAAGAATGCGCACTCCAATTTCTTTCTTGAGGAGTGGGATATGGGCTTCCTGCCTACCCATGCGAGTTCATGCTGCAGATAGGGTAGACGAACTCTGGTAGGGAAAAGTTTTGTACCGCTAGGGTATATCAGTGGTGATCATCTGACATTTTCCCATCTCCGGAAGTCCAGCCGCGCAAGCAGGAACTACAGGGCACGCTTGTTGCAAAGGAGGGAGTAGAAATATTGCGCCGAGGAAAGCAGGAAGTCCAGGTGGGATTGCAGACCTTCCGTGAAATGGAACTTCCTGCACTACATAGTGCACTCAAGTCTGTTCCGCACGATTTAGCCCAGATGATTGGTTCACACCACATCCAGGAGAAAAATTGAATCTCAGCAGTCCTTGGATCAGGTCCTTGCTCATCATATGGGGGGCCAATCCTGTTCGACTTTTGGCAAGTCAGAGTGAATGCGGAAGGACTGCAGTGAGCAGGATACCCAACAGCAGGGCACGTGCAATGAGCACGGGCTCAACGACATTGACAGATATGGCTGCAATGGAAAATCCAGTTCCCCGAAGAGCTCCGCTCGATTTCCGGATTGAGACGAGAACAATGATTCCGATGACGATTGCACAGGGAGACAGTACGGGAATGGCAATTGCGAGAAAGCCCAGACCTAAGGTGAGGATTCCAGTGGTGAGAAGTGTGGCTTGTGGCTGAACCATTCCAGTTGGGATCGAGGTCGCACTCCACAGAGAACCTCCTGTCAGCGGGGGAAGTTCAGGGGTGGGGGAGTGGTGTTGAGCAGAGGTGCTTCCGGTTCAGGAAGTGTCGGCTCAGATGGTGGCTGCGAATGACCGATCACAGCGAGAAATCTCCACGGAGGTGCTTTGTGCTTGTGAGGCTGCAAGACATCTCTTGAGCCAGGTCAGGTGTGAGCACGCACTTCTATGGTTACTGTCCCAGCATGGGGAAGAACAGGAGGATCAGGGAGAGCTATGAGGACTACACTGCCAGGCGCAATAGCGTAGTAGCTTGCTATGCTCGTCCCAACAGGCATGTAGCAGGGAGATGGCCATACTGGCCCACAGCCTGAGTAGTCAGCAAGCACTTTCCTGTCGCTTGAGCTAAGGTTTGTGGAACCTCCGGGAAATATGATGTTCTCCCCGACAGGAACGATGATCATGCCTCCAAGGTCGGCGCTCGTTACTTCTGTGGAGCCACCATGGGTAACGCGGCTGTGTCCCAACACGGTTGCACATGAAGTTGCACTGCAGAGCACTACGAAAATTGTGAAGGAAATGCCTCTAAGATTCATGTTCGAATGGTGACATGAATGCACATGACATTCTGCTATATCCCTGGAACAATCCTGCAGTGGTGCCATGCATGCACGTACTTGAAGAGAAGGAAGGAACTATGCTTCGTTCGGCATTTTGCTTAAAGGAGCTAGAAGAGATTCCCTATTCAACT
>DAIDIX010000008.1:0-11308 GCA_027451645.1 Candidatus Dormiibacterota bacterium
TCGTCCAGGAGGAGGAGCGTGCCATGATCCACGGCATTCTCGAGATGACGGACAAGTCAGTCAGGGAATGCATGGTCCCGCGCATCGATGTCATTGGCATCGAATCGGACAAGAATGTGAAGGACGTGATTGCACTCATCATCGAGTATGGCCATTCACGAATTCCCATCTATGAGGACACGATTGACAACGTCATAGGTGTCGTGTACGCCAAGGATCTCCTGCAGCATGGAATCAGGAGTGATACGAACATCAGTCTCAAGGAACTCTCGAGAAAGCCGTATTTCACTCCGGAGTCCAAGCATGTAGGGGAGCTCCTCCATGAGATGCAGTCCCGCTCCGTGCACATTGCAATTGTTGTCGATGAGTATGGGGGGACAGCAGGCATCATCACCATTGAGGATGTCATCGAGGAGATCGTTGGCCCCATTCGTGATGAGTACGACACGGAGGAAGTCGAGGATGTCCAGTTCATTTCCGATACAGAAGTGCTCGTCAATCCCCGGATGCCTGTAGGAGAACTCGAGGAGGAACTTGCACTCCATATTGGTGATGTTGATGCGGACTCCATTGGAGGATTTGTGTATGCATCGCTTGGTGAGATTCCGAAGGTTGGAGATATCGTGACTGTGGGAGAGGCAACGATCCATGTTGATGCAGTACGGAGGCAGAGTATTCAGAGGCTCCGGATCACGAGCCCTGTATCCCTGCTGAAGGAACGGGCTACCCACCTTGAGGAGGAGATCGAGGGAACCCATGTGGAGGGACATGGAGAACTGCGGCAGGAAAGTCCAGATGGCCATCATCTCGAGAAAGGGAATGGGACTGGGGACAGCCATGTCGCTGAGGATTCAGAAGAACCATCCCAGCGTGCTCCCCATGCAGGAGAGCAGTGACTTCCAGGACAGGAGTTACGGATGAGGCAATCGTGCTCCGACGTGTGGACTACGGAGAGGCAGACCGTGTTCTCACTCTTCTCACGAAGGACAGGGGCAAGCTGGGTGCTCTTGCGAAAGGTGCGAGGAAACCGTCAAGTTCACTGAGCACTGCAACAGATCTCTTTGTCCATGGAAGGTACCAGCTGGTACCGGGCAGGGGAGAACTCGAGATCATAACGCACGGTGAGGTGATTGGTGCACGGGAGCCGGGCCAGCCATACGATGTCCTTCTTGGTGCCGGTGCATGTGCAGAGGTTGTCGATCGGCTCATGGTCGACCGTTTTCCCGATCCTGGAGTCTTTCTTCTCGTGGTGAGTGCGCTTGATGTGCTCTGGAGCCGGGCACGTCCACCAGCTGCAGCTGTCGCATGGTGTGGACTCTCCCTTCTCGTGCATCTTGGATATGCCCCCATCCTCGATCGGTGTGTGCGATGCCACGAGATGCTCGTCGAGCAGACTTCCTGGTTTGTAGCCCATCTTGGAGGACTTCAGTGTGCGAAGTGCCATGCTGCTGCACCGGGAGGATTTTCAGTAGATGTCCGTACACAGAAGCTTCTTCGTCTCATTGCAAAGGGTGATGCTGCACTTTTTTTCAGGGTGCGCATTGATGATTCCTCGATAGTGCAGCTCGTGGAAGTGCTGTCGGATGCCCTTGAAGAGCATCTCCATAGCGCACTTCATGCACTGCCAATGCTCAGGGAACGTCTTCCACGCATGCATGCGTAGTGCATGCTGATGTCCTTGGTAGACTAGAGGGCACAATGCACACATCAGCACCCTCAGACGACCGCTCCCGTATCGATACGATTGTCTCGCTGTGCAAGCGGCGAGGATTCGTGTTCCCCTCCAGTGAGATCTATGGAGGCATCAATGCGCTCTATGACTTCGGTCCCATTGGCACACGCCTCCGGCGGAACATCAGGAACTCGTGGTGGCGGTACATGGTGGATAGCCGTGATGATGTTGAGGGCATTGAAACCTCAGTCATCATGAATCCCCGCGTGTGGGAAGCAAGTGGCCATGTGCAGAACTTCACAGATCCGCTTGTGGACTGCCTTGGAAAGTGCAAGAAGCGGTGGCGTGAGGATCACCTGGAGGATGAACGGAAGGCACGGAAGCTTCCTGAGGGGAGCACTGGGTGTCCTGAATGTGGAGGCGACCTTACTCCTGCACGGCAGTTCAATCTCATGTTCAAGAGCTATCTCGGGCCTGTCGAGGATTCTGCAGCCCAGGTGTGGCTCCGTCCTGAGACAGCCCAGGGAATGTTCGTCAACTTCGCGAATGTCGTGACAACCTCCCGTGCCAGGATCCCGTTTGGCATTGCACAGATCGGGAAAGGCTTCCGGAACGAGATCTCACCAGGGAATTTCATCTTCAGGTCGCGTGAATTCGAGCTCATGGAGATGGAGTTCTTCTGTGAACCCGGTACGGACGATGAATGGTATGCGTTCTGGAAGAAGTACCGATTTGACTGGTATCTTGATGAGCTTGGCATACAGGAGTCGCATCTCCGCATTCGGGAACATGAGAAGGCTGAGCTTTCCCACTACAGCTCTGGAACATCCGATATTGAATATGCGTTCCCGTTCGGCTGGGGAGAGCTTGAGGGTGTGGCATGCAGAACAGATTACGATCTCACGACACACCAGACGATGAGCGGCAAGGATCTCAGCTATTTTGACCCGAAGAAGGAAACCCACTACGTTCCGCATGTCATCGAGCCTGCAGTGAGCGTGGATCGGATCTTCCTCACTGTTCTTGTGGATGCGTATGAAGAGGAACAGGTCAATGGGGAGGAGCGTGTCGTGCTCAGGCTCCATCCGGATCTTGCACCGTATCAGGTAGCAGTGCTTCCGCTCTCGAAGAATGAGCAGCTCATGGAGGAAGCACACCGTATCGAGAAATCGCTCCGTGGCACATATGCAACTGCATATGACGATACCCAGAGCATTGGAAAGCGGTACCGTCGCCATGATGAGATCGGGACTCCGCTTGCTGTGACAGTGGACTTCGATACGCTTGAGGACCATGCTGTGACAATTCGCAATCGTGACACGATGACGCAGGATCGGGTCGCCATAGCAGATCTACCACAGGCTATTGGGGAACACCTTGGCAGGGCACGACGTGACAGCCGTGCACGTGCGCATGGAGAAGCTGTCTCGAAGGACTAGGTGCTGGATGCATGTTCCAGGAAGGAGACTGTATCACTCCTGGAACATGCGGCTTTCCGGATGAAGTTCCTAGAGAACTGGTTCCGTACGGATCGTCCAGAAGTCCGTGGCAAGATTCGTATCGAGGACGTAGGAGTACGGGATGTACCCGTAGCCGCCATCACCCCATCCTTCTCCCCAGGAATTCTGCATTGTGAACTGCTGGGTGAGGTCGTTGTAGCCGACAATGGTCGCAGCATGACCTCCGAGAAGCATGTCCGTATCTCGTGGAAGGGGAATGATCCCGGAGTGGGAAACCCTGTCCGATTCCATGTTTGAGAAGACACTGAAGCCAAAGACGAAGGGATATCCCTCAGAGAGGCAGCGCTTCATGGAGTGGAGAGACTGCGGCAGCCTGTAGTAGACGAACCTGGGAGGTGTCGTTTCCGGCACACTCTTCGGTGGCTTAACTGATGCTGCATCCCAGATGTCGTACGTTGTTACGCCTTCACGGTGCACGAGCTTGAGACCTGTGCGGAACTGTGCTCCCACATCATGGGGCGACGTTCCTTCCTCTTCGCGCTGCTTCCAGTAGAGGTGCATTGCCGAAGGGTTTTCAAGAAGCTTCGTGTCCGTAGCTTCACGTTGATACTGGAACAGCGAGAGAAGTGCGTATGCAGTGCATGCCGCGGACTCTCCCTGATCACTGACAGGGGGACAGGCATCTCGGAGATCGATCACCGAGGGCGTGTCCCAGGCGGATGGCATTGTTGGATAGGAGAAGTCGCGTGGGTCTGGAAGATCTCGGCGCCACCCATACCGAGCAATTGTAAGACCGTGAAGTTGCGTAGCCATGTGTGTATTGTGAGGACTTCCTAAAGTCTTTGCCTAGCCTCCTGAGCCGCATTTATGCACTTTGGGTGTCTTCTGTCCGCCTGCACCAGCAGATGCACCGGTGTGCTTTTCGATGTGCGCTGAACGTACGCTGAACGGGAATTCCCCTCGGTCATCCATACACGTCACGTGAAGGTTCGCTGCATGGCACAATCCCGCCATTTCCGTACGGCAGCACGCATCACCATTGCTGCATTTGTGCTATTTGGGATCTTCTGGGGAGTACTCCGTGCAGCTGATTTCGGAAGTGCAGTCAATCCGACACAGTACACGGTGGAGCTTCAGGGACACTTCCTTGGGTTCCCAGCAACCATCACTGTCCTACCAGGGACTAGTGCAGCACTCCCGGCAGGGACATATCATGTCTCTGTGAAGAAGCACGATGGGATTGCCGTGGAAGGGTGCGGTGAGTGGCAGCTGCAGACCACTGAGTATGGCAAGTCACTCACCTTGCCCCGAACGGCAGTAGTGCATGCAGGGAAGAGCATCACTGTCCGGTGTCTTGGTTACTACTCTCCGCAGTAGTGTCCTTCTCCCTGACCTTGGGATGGAGAAGGACGTGTCAGAGGATCTACTCGAGAGTGTTCCCGAATGGCAGCTGCGCAGTGATCCGTGCAGTCCGTTCCTGAACAGGAGCGGGAAGATGCCTGTCAATGCTGAGGAGCGCCTCGAATGCCCTGTCCTGGACCCTCCGGAATGCTGCACGTGTCTGGAGTGCCTCGATGAGTGGAGCTGCCTCAGGCTGGGCTGCTGTTGCAGCAGCAAGTGCCTCCTTGTCTGTGAGCAATGCACGCACGGATACTGTCCACTGGACAAAGGCAATCTGCTCGAGGAGTCGCACAGTCTCGGGCTGGGGATGCTCGAACATGAGCCGGAGGCGGGCATTCACCATGTTGGTGGGATCGGGTCGTGAGACACCAAAGTGTTCCTTCATGAATGCAGCAATCTCCCGGCGAGCAATGGCAATGCCTGCCCGGAAACTTGTCATGTCCTCAATCGCCTCGCAGAGACGATCCTGAAGCTGCTGCTGTACTGGCGTGAGACTGTCCACTGTGCTTTCCTCCCCTTTGCGCCATTATGCGGAAAACCTCTTCGCAGGCGTCCGGGAGACTGCTCCTCCGGGAAGTTGGCAGAGAGGTCTCCTGTCGCGGTACGCTCTCCGCATGATTTCCCTTCGTGAGCAGGTATGTACTCCTGAGGCTGTTGTCGCAGTTGGCCGTGATCATGAAGATGTGACCATTGAGGACACAGTTCGGTCGGCAATGGAGCCATCCCGGCTGCTTGTTGAGCATCTTGCCACAACGCATGCACGGGTGTACGGAGTGACAACAGGCTTTGGCGCTCTTGCAACGACAGTCATTCCCGAGGAGGAGCGTCTCGAACTCCAGCGATCCATCATCCGGAGCCATGCAGCAGGTGTTGGGCAGCCTGTTCCCAGCGAGATCGTGCGCAGCATGATGTTCCTCCGGGCACGAAGCCTTGCTGCAGGATACTCCGGTGTGCGGTTTGAGCTTGTCGAGGCCTATGTCCGTGCACTCTCCGTGGATTGTGTCCCGTGGGTGCCAGAGCATGGATCCCTGGGTGCTTCAGGTGACCTTGCACCACTTGCCCACATAGCGCTTGCTCTTGCTGGAGAGGGCATCTTCTTGGGAAAGGACGGTGAGCAGCGCAGTGCTGGAGACGTGCTCCACGAGCATGGCATTCCACCGATTGCTGTTGATCTCAAGGAGGGACTTGCCCTCATCAATGGAACTGATGGCATGACTGCACTCATGTCCTTTGTCATTGTCGATCTCGAAAACCTCCTCGATTTTGCTGATGCTGTTGCTGCACTCAGTGTCGAAGCGCTTCTTGGCACGGACTCGACGTACCGGGAAGCCGTAGTGGGACTCCGTCCTTCCGCAGGACAGCACCGGAGTGCAGCAGTCATCAGGTCAATGCTTGAGGGGAGCAGCATTGTTGCATCCCACCGGGACTCCGACCATGTGGTCCAGGACCCGTATTCTCTCCGGTGCACTCCCCAGATCCATGGTGCTGCACGGGATGTCGCAGCTGCTGCACGGGGATTTGTGGAACGGGAACTTGCAAGTGTTGTCGACAATCCAGTCGTCTTCTCTGCAGAAGGGGAGCTTGCGAACACGGGAAACTTCCACGGCCAGGGTCTTTCCTATGCAGCAGACATGTGTGCCCTCGTCCTTGCTGACATGGCAGCCCTTGCAGAGCGGCGTGTGAACAGGATGCTCGATCCTGTACGGTCGAATGGCCTCCCTGCATTCCTCACTCCCCATCCTGGTACAAACAGCGGATTCATGATTGCGCAGTACACTGCAGCAGCATGTGTCTCAGCACTCCGAGCTGGGGCATCACCACTTTCCGTGCACAGTCTCGATACAAGTGCAGAGCAGGAGGATCATGTCTCGATGGGGTGGGAAGCAGCCCTCAGGACATACCGGTCACTTGCCACTCTCAGGCAGGTGCTTGCCATTGAGGCACTCTGTGCTGCCCAGGCAGTCCGTCTCCGGAAGCCGCTTGCTCCGGGCAGGGGCACAGGTGCACTGCTCGAGGAGCTTTCTGCAGCAGTCCCACACATGATGAAGGACCGGTTTCTTGCTCCTGACATCGACAGGATTGCTGACTACATTTCGTCCCGATCATGGCAAGCCCTCATTCCTGCTCTACAAGGAGATGCTTCATGACTTCCACTACCCTTCACCGCACTATCCGTGCTCCCCGGGGAACAACGCTCACTGCCAGATCCTGGCAGACTGAGGGCCCACTGCGATGTCTCATGAACAACCTCGATCCCGAGGTTGCTGAGGACCCGGACCGCCTCATTGTCTACGGTGGACAGGGACAGGCTGCTCGGAGCTGGGAAGCATATGATGCCATAGTCCGTTCACTCACATCCCTCAGGGAGGATGAGACACTCCTCATCCAGTCAGGGAAGCCAGTGGGAATTCTCCAGACGCACGAGTTTGCACCACGGGTACTCATAGCGAACTCGCTTCTCGTGCCTCAGTGGGCAACATGGGAACATTTCTGGGAGTACCAGGCCATGGGACTCACGATGTTCGGCCAGATGACTGCAGGTTCCTGGATCTACATCGGTACCCAGGGAATCCTTCAGGGGACTTACCAGACATTCTCCGCACTAGCAGAGAAGTGCTTCCATGGCAGTCTTAGAGGAAAACTCGTGCTCACTGCAGGGCTTGGCGGAATGGGCGGTGCACAGCCGCTTGCCATCACGATGAACGATGGTATTGCACTCTGTGTCGACGTGGACCCGCACCGGATTGAGCGCCGCGTTGCAACCCGGTATCTTGACGAGGCTGCAGATTCCCTTGATGATGCGCTTGCACGGTGCATGGCAGCGAAAAATGAGGGGAGAGCGCTCTCTGTCGGAGTCGTGGGCAATGCTGCAGAAGTGTTTCCAGAGCTTGTGCGACGGGGTGCTGCCATAGATGTGGTGACAGACCAGACAAGTGCGCATGATCCGCTCAATGGCTATGTGCCCCTTGGTCTCTCCCTCGATGATGCGAAGGCACTCCGGGAGAAGGATCCCCACGGATACATTGCGAGGGCACAGGCGTCCATGGCAGCTCACTGCGAGGCAATGGTTGCATTCCAGAAGCGTGGAGCAGAGGTATTCGACTATGGAAACTCGCTCAGGGAAGAGGCAAGGAATGGGGGATTCGCTGATGCGTATTCCTTCCCCGGATTTGTTCCTGCGTACATCCGGCCACTCTTCTGCGAGGGGAAGGGTCCATTCCGCTGGGTAGCACTCAGTGGGGATCCCAAAGATATTGCAGCAACGGACAGGGCAGTTGCAGAGCTCTTCCCCGGCAATGAGGACGTCCAGCGCTGGCTCCGTCTTGCAGAGGAGCGGGTAGCCTTCCAGGGCCTGCCAGCAAGAATCTGCTGGCTCGGAGCCGGGGAGCGGCACCTTGCAGGCATGAGGTTCAATGATCTCGTTGCTGCAGGGGATGTCTCAGCTCCCATCGTCATTGGACGGGATCACCTCGACAGTGGCAGTGTTGCCTCACCGCTCAGGGAGACAGAGGCAATGCGGGATGGCAGTGACGCCATTGCAGACTGGCCAATTCTCAATGCGCTTGTCAACACTGCAAGTGGTGCGTCATGGGTTGCTGTGCATCATGGAGGCGGTGTGGGAATAGGCAGGGCAATCCATGCAGGAGCCCAGGTGGTAGTTGACGGCACGGAGATGGCGAGGAAGCGTGCTGAGAGGGTCCTGACAAATGATCCGGCACTCGGTGTTCTCCGTCATGCAGATGCTGGCTACCCTGAAGCCGTTGAAGCTGCCCATGCGAAGGGGATCGTCATTCCCATGGAGGAGGGCCAGTGAACTGCCAGGAGTGGCTTGCAGGCAGTTCATCCCAGCAGCCATCGCTCATTGTCCGTGGAGCACCAGTAGGAAGGATGTCACGCAGCCCATCACAGGCATGGACAACACCTTCTGCCTTCAGGACTGCACTTGCACGCTTTCCCACATGGGATGCACGGCATGGTCACAGACTTGAGGAACTCTCAGTGCGTGATGCAGGAGATGGGCCAAGTGATGAGGGTGGGGATACCCGCCGTGCACATGATGCAGTGCGGGAGTTTGTTGAGGGACAGCATGCGCATGGTGATGTCCTTGCCCTCATTGGCGGGGACAACTCCATCACCTTTTCCGCACTCAATGCATTCATGGCAGTGCAGGCTGATGCAGCCTGGGGCATCATCACGCTCGATGCACATCACGACACACGACCACTGACTGATGGGTCGAGCAATGGCACTCCCATCAGGGAACTCATCATGGCAGGACTTCCCGGGACTCGGGTAGTGCAGATCGGCATTGCACCATTCGGAAATGGTGAGGACTATGCTTCATGGACACGTGAGCAGGGAGTCGTCATCCATGACATTGATGCTGTGCGGCGTGCTGGAGCATCCCACATCATCCAGGACAGCATCAACTACCTCCTCACGCAGGGAGTGACCAACTGCTATGTCGACTGCGATATCGATGTTGTTGACCGTGCATTCGCTCCCGCCTGTCCGGGAAGCATGCCTGGAGGTCTTCTGCCTGAGGAGCTCCTTGCCATGATGTATGAGCTGGGAACAGTTCCCAATGTCCATGGTGTGGACTTTGTCGAGGTGGATGCTTCCCAGGACGTTGCTGGCATGACTGTCAGGCTCATGGCTGCAGCATTTGTATCGTTTGCAAGCGGCATGAGTGCACGTGCAGGAAGCCAGCATGGAGCATGATGAGACTCTTGTTGTCCATTCCATCGGGCAGCTAGTAACGCTCGATGCAGCCCGAGGAGACATCCTTGGCATGGTGCACAACGCGACCCTTGTTGCACGTGGTGGCATCATCACGGACATTCTTACTGAGGAGGAGGAAGTCGACTGGAACACCCTCCCGCACGATGTCACCGAGATCGATGCAAACGGTGCTGCAGTTGTTCCAGGATTTGTTGACTGCCATACGCATCTCGCATGGCTTGGCAACAGGCGGGAGGAGTATGTCCAGCGGGCAAATGGCGTGTCGTATGAGGACATTGCTGCATCGGGTGGAGGCATCCGCTCGACAATAGAGCAGACAAAGCGTGGCTCACCCGAGAAGATTGCCCATGCCATGGCTGGGCGGCTTGCCACAATGCTCGCAAGCGGCACAACGACAGCGGAAGTGAAAAGCGGCTATGGAGGATCTCTTGCGGGAGAGGAGAAGCAGCTGCAGGCAGTGAAGCTCATTGCAGAAGACAGTGACCGGCTGCAGCCGGAATGCATAGCAACCTTTCTCCCGCTTCATGGAGCAGTACCGGATGCCCAGGAGAGAGCTCAGTGGATCAGGGAGGTCGTGACAGACGGCCTTGCACGGATGAGGGAGTATGCGACATTTGTCGATGTCTTCTGCGAGGAAGGTGCCTACTCACCAGAAGAGTGCATGCAGGTTCTCGGGAAGGCCCAGGAACATGGATACCACTGCAAGATCCATGCTGAGCAGCGCTCCCACAGTGGGGGAAGCATGGTTGCTGCATACTGCCATGCAACAAGTGCTGACCATCTCGACCATGCAACAGACCGGGATGCCGATGCACTCCGTGCAGCAGATGTTGTTGGAGTCCTCCTTCCGGGTGCATCACTCATCCTTGATGGTCCACCACCACCAGGCCGCATGCTCATGGAGCATGGTGTGGAGCTTGCACTTGCAACGGACTGCAATCCTGGCACGTGCTATGCGGAATCGATGCCGCTCATGATGTCCCTTGCTGTTGCCTATGCTGGACTCACTCCCGAGGCAGCACTCCGTGCTGCAACGCTTGGTGGAGCTCATGCTCTCCGTCTCCAGGACCGGGGCATGATTGCTCCAGGCATGCGTGCAGATCTCCTTGTGCTTGAAACGCCATCATGGATAGATCTCAGCTACCATATGGGCGCATCGCTCGTGCAGCTCATTGTGCAGAATGGCCGCATCATTCCACGGGGTCTTACCCATGTCATCTGATTCATCGCTTCTCATTACGGATTTCCGCTCCCTTGGACCGGATGGTGTGTACGACATTCTTGCTCTGCGGTCGGACGTGTTTGTCGTTGAGCAGGAGTGTCCATATTTCGACATGGATGATGTTGACCGGGATCCGGGGACTCTCCACTACCGTGCTGTACAGGGCAAACACCTAGTGTCATATCTCCGCACCTTTCCCCATCCTGGGGACAGTGCTGCACTGCACATTGGCAGGGTGTGCACCCACAGGGACCATCGTCATGAGCGTCTTGCCTCCATGCTCATGAACGCTGTGCTTTCACGGAATCCAGGAAGAAGAATGCATCTCAATGCGCAGGCATATCTTGAGAAGTGGTACGGAAGCTTCGGGTTCGTGCGGAGTGGTGAACCATTTGACGAGATTGGCATCCTGCACGTTCCGATGGTGCGGGAAACTTCCTGAGAAGCGGGAGTTACTTTCTCTTCCTGGGAGCGCGCTTGCGGTGATGGGGCCTGCTCCGGGATGGTGGTGAACTTTCATCCTTCTTCGGCAGTGCGGGAGCAGTAACCGCATTTCTCCCCCGGAGACGGAGGATGCCGAGAAGCACGATGAGGAGGAGAACAGTTGCTCCTGTGGCAACTGGGGAATGGGCTGTGAGAACGTACTCCGAGATACGGATGACAATGATGACCACATCGCTTGCGACCACAATGAGCAACGTGCGGGCATAGATGGGATCATGACGGAGTGTTGCAATAGGACCACCGTGCACTCCTGGACGGAAATTCCTGGCGACAATCCACCCGCCAGCAAGAAGCACCCATCCTCCA
>DAIDIX010000008.1:11318-16442 GCA_027451645.1 Candidatus Dormiibacterota bacterium
AATAAGGAGGACTGCTGCACCAATCACCGTGTCTGCAGCTGCAACGACACCATTCATGCGTGCATGGAGGAATCGGAAAAGGCGGATGGAAGCAACTGCAGTGCATGCTGCAGCGAGATCGAACACGAGAAGTATGCCAGCAAAGGTGAGAACGTATGACATTGTGGATCCATCGTGACACGGATTGTGGCGATGTGCAGATCCTGTCGAGGTGTTGGCCAGAAGCTGGCCCTCAGGAGGGGGGTGCCTGATGGTACTCTCGTACCAAGCATCCCCAGGAGACCACGGAGGAGGTCACGCATATGACCACGGCTTCGAATACCCGTACCATCACCAAGCCATCGACAGACGCTGCACGGAAGCGGTCGCACAAGTGGGTGTGGCTCTTCGAGGAGGGGAGTGCAGACATGCGGGATCTTCTCGGCGGGAAGGGTGCAGGTGTTGCGGAGATGACACGGGCCGGTCTTCCTGTGCCTCCAGGATTCACGATCACGACTGAAGCCTGCAATGCCTTCTACGAGGCAGGGAAGTCGTTTCCCGAGGGGCTGTGGGACCAGGTGCTGTCTGCACTTGCGCACCTTGAGAACAAGACAGGGAAGCATTTTGGTGATGCGAGGAATCCCCTTCTTGTCAGTGTCCGGAGCGGTGCGAAATTCTCCATGCCTGGAATGATGGACACTGTCCTCAATCTCGGTCTCAATGCGACAACCCTCAAGGGACTCACAGAGCTTACGGGAGATGAGCGGTTCGCACTCGATGCCTACAGGCGTTTCATCCAGCTCTTCGGGAAGATCGTGCTCGGCATCGATGGGGACCTCTTTGAGCATGAGCTCGATGCGGTGAAGAAGAAGACGAAGGCGGAGTCCGATGCTGCTCTCACACCAAAGGCACTGCTCGATGTCATCGACAGGTACAAGAAGATCGTGGAAAGGGAAGGGAATGCTCCGTTCCCCGAGGATCCCATCGACCAGCTTCGTGCAGCAATCGGAGCAGTCTTCGACTCGTGGAACAACAAGCGTGCAATCGACTACCGAAACTTCAACAAGATTCCCCATGATCTTGGCACTGCAGTGAATGTCCAGACAATGGTGTTTGGAAACATGGGAAATGATTCGGGCACTGGTGTTGCATTCACCCGGGATCCCAACACGGGTGAGAAGGTGCTCTTTGGCGAGTATCTTGTGAATGCGCAGGGCGAGGATGTCGTTGCAGGCATCCGCACACCGCAGGAAATCGTCCAGATGGAGACGGAGCTTCCCGAGGTGTATCGCCAGTTCGAGAAGATTGCAAAGAAGCTTGAGCGTCACTATCGCGATGTCCAGGACATGGAGTTCACCATCGAGAAGGGAAAGCTCTACATGCTCCAGACCCGGACAGGGAAGAGGACTGCACAGGCTGCAGTCCAGATTGCTGTCGACATGGTTCATGAGCATCTCATCTCCCGCAAGGAAGCAGTGCTCCGGATTGAGCCGCAGCAGATCAACCAGCTCCTCCACCGCCAGATCGACCCGAAGGCAGAGGTGGAGCTCATCACGACAGGTCTTGCAGCATCTCCTGGTGCTGCCTCGGGCAAGACTGTCTTTGATGCGGACAGGGCTGAGGAGATGGCTGCATCTGGAGCGAAGGTGCTGCTTGTGCGCATTGAAACGAATCCTGATGATGTCCACGGCATGTTCGCTGCAGAAGGAGTTCTCACAGCACGAGGCGGACGTACTTCCCATGCAGCTGTCGTTGCCCGGGGCATGGGAAAGCCGTGCGTTGCAGGAGCAGAGAAGCTCGATGTCGATCTCAAGGAACGGAAATTCTCCTGCAGCGGCATCACTGTGAGAGAAGGGGATACCATCACAATCGATGGCACCACAGGAAGGGTCATTGTTGGCGAGGTTCCCCTTGTCGATCCAACAATGAGCGGTGCTCTCGAGGAGCTCCTCTCCTGGGCAGACAAGTTCCGGCGTCTCCAGGTGTGGGCGAATGCTGACTATCCCCGCGATGCAGAGCGTGCTGTCTCGTTCGGTGCTGAGGGAGTCGGCCTCTGCCGTACAGAACACATGTTCATGGAGCAGGAACGGCTCCCCATTGTCCAGCGCATGATCCTTGCACCGAGTGCAGAGGGACGGCAGAAGGAGCTCGATCTTCTCCTTCCCATTCAGCGGAGCGACTTTGAGGGAATCTTCACGGCCATGGACGGGAAGCCTGTCATCATCCGCCTCATCGATCCGCCGCTCCATGAGTTTCTCCCCTCGCATGAGACACTCCTTGTCGAGGTGACAAAGCTCGAGCAGGAAGGCGGGCATGCGAAGGAGCTGGCAGAGAAGGAGCGCCTTCTCCATGCAGTCGAATCCTTCCGTGAGCAGAACCCTATGCTGGGTCTTCGCGGCTGCCGTCTCGGACTCCTCTTCCCCGAGATCATCACAATGCAGGCACGGGCAATTCTTGAGGCAGCAGTACGAGTTGCAAAGAAGGGAGTGGCAGTCCATCCCGAGATCATGGTGCCCCTTGTCGGTCACCGTACGGAACTCCAGCGGACAATGGCTGTCATCCGTCACGTTGCTGATGAAGTCTTCACTGAGGCTGGAACAGAAGTTCCGTACCTCATCGGCACAATGATCGAGCTTCCCCGTGCAGCACTCACAGCCGGGCAGATTGCAGAAGATGCGGAGTTTTTCTCCTTCGGAACGAATGACCTCACCCAGACAACGCTTGGCGTCTCCAGGGATGATGCAGAAGGAAAGTTTCTCCAGTTCTACCTGAATGAGAAGATCCTTGTCCAGAATCCCTTTGAGTCAATTGACCGTCAGGGTGTTGGACGACTCATGTCGATTGCAGTGGAGGAAGGACGGAAGACAAGGCCAGGAATGAGTGTGGGTATCTGCGGCGAGCATGGAGGAGATCCAGACTCCATTGCATTCTGCGAGTCGCTCGGCATGAACTACGTTTCATGCTCTCCATATCGCGTTCCTGTTGCACGTCTTGCTGCTGCACATGCGAGACTTCAGGCAACAGAGCGGGACCGCTAGGAGATTGGCTGCCATTTGTCCGCCTGAGACGATTGCCATGATGCAGGGGTCTGCCGTATCGTTAACAACCAGAGCACGGTGATAGGGAGAGGGAATATGAGCAAGCGAGGTCATTCTGCAGTATCAACTGTTGACAGCGAATATGTGCAGATTGAGACTGTCGCGGATACGCTTGGCATTCCTGTTTCGCTTATCAAGCGGCGCGTAGAAGTTGGCGATGTGCCATCGCACAAGATTCGCGAGAATGGGACTGTCGTGTACTACGTCCGCTGGGATGACCTTGGCATTTCGGCTCCCACTTCCAGTGACGCGTCCCAGGCTGCAGGGAAGGTGAATCTCGAGGATTTCGTCGAAGAGGATCCCTGGGGAGGACTTTCCGGAACGACCAGCTGCTTCGAGGAGACTGGGATAGCGACTGAAGTCTTCCCGGAATCTGGCACAGAAACGGCCACCGGGATACCAGTGGCAGAAGAAGATCCATGGGTGAATGACACCTCAGCCCCTACTGCTCCTGACAGTGACACACCAGAGGAAGCTACATTCACAGCCAGTGAGGGTGCATCAGTGATGCCTGCTGCAGGGGATGCTGAGTCTGAGCCTGAAGGCGGGGAGACACAGGAAACACCGACAGTTCAGCTCACAGGAGTTTCCCAGTCGACAGCAGTTGAGTCGCATGTGGTGCAGCTTCCGTCCGACACACTCTCCTCGCAACTGCCCGCAGAGTCACCAGCAGGTTTCCGGCAGGAGGTGTCAGCAATGCATCTCGATGCCAGGGAGATCGTGAGTGGCCTGCTTGACCGGTGGGAACATACCCTTGAACAGCGAATCTACGCAGAGAACCGTCAGCGGTTTGAAACAGAGCTTCTTGCCAGGCAGAGCACAGTGAAGAATCTCCAGATGGAGATCCAGACCTCCCGTGCACAGCATGCAGCGGACCTCGCCCAGAAAGACAGGCTCATTGCAGAGCGGGAGAGGCACATTGCAGAATGCGAGAGGGAGATCCGGGATCTCCGCTCCCAGCTCTCGAAGAAGCGGCGGTGGCCATTCACGAGCTAACACACTCCGGTGTACGCTCCAGCAATCGGGAGTTCGAGAGGAGCGGCTGAATCGTGCAGCAGGATGCGAAGGACGAGATCAAGCAGCGACTGAACATCGCTGATGTCATTGGCCGCTATGTCCGTCTCCAGAAGGGCGGACGTGAGCTGAAAGGGCTATGCCCCTTCCATGATGAGAAAAGTCCCTCATTCACAGTGAGTCCTGACAGGCAGGTGTGGTACTGCTTTGGCTGCAGTGAGGGGGGGGACATGTTCTCCTTCATCGAGCGGATCGAGCATACGGATTTCCGGGGAGCTCTCGAGATCCTCGCATCACAGGCAGGAGTCACTCTCGAGGAGCATCCAGCTGCATCACAGCAGTCGAAGGAGCGGAAGCGGCTTGAGGAACTCCATGCTGCTGCCCAGCAGTACTACGCGCATGTGCTCTGGAAGACACCGGTCGGAGAGCCTGGACGGGAGGTCCTTGCAGGCAGGAGTGTCGAGAAGGAGGTGGCTGAGCGCTTTGGCATCGGCTTTGCTCCTTCTGGCGGTGAAGATGGCGATGCACTCGTGCGGTATCTCGTTTCCAAGTCAGGTGCATCGGAGCAGGAACTCGTCCAGGGAGGACTTGCCCAGCAGTCTCCGGGAAGAAAACCACGGGACAAGTTCCGGAACCGACTTGTCTTTCCCATCCGTGATGAGCGTGGCAGGGTGATCGCCTTTGGAGGACGTGCCATTGGGGATGGCATACCAAAGTACCTCAACTCGCCAGAAACCCTCCTCTACCACAAGTCGAGCACACTTTTTGGCCTTGACCTTGCCCGTGATGCTGTGCGGACACTCAATGCAGTAGTCCTTGTTGAGGGGTACTTCGATGTCGTGGCACTCCATAGGGCTGGAGTGACGAATGTTGTGGCAAGCAGTGGAACAGCACTTACTGAGCAGCATGTCCGCATTCTCAAGCGATACACGGAGCGCATCATTCTCTGTTTTGATCACGATGCAGCTGGCCAGCAGGCTGCACGGCGGGCTGCACTGCTCTGCGCAGTCCAGGAAGTCCGTGCACGGATCGT
>DAIDIX010000009.1 GCA_027451645.1 Candidatus Dormiibacterota bacterium
TCGCCAAGGTCCTGAATGAGGCTCCCGCCAAGGGCAACATTGAGGAGCTGCATGCCTCTGCAGATGCCAAGACACGGAATGCCTCGGGCAATCGCTGCATGGACACAGGCAATTTCCCATTCATCCCGACTCACGTCGACTGAGCGGAGAAGCTCGGAAGGATGCTCGTGGTACCAGAAGGGATGGACATCCCCGCCTCCCATGAGCACAACACCTGCAGCTTCCCTGAGTATCTCTGTCGCACGTGCCTCGTCATCATTGATGGGGATCGCCTGGACACCTGCACCTGCCCGCTCAAGCGCAGACGTATACCGTTCCACGATCTCATGGATGGAAACATCCCCTTGAGATTCGCCATCCTCATCAGTACGCAGCAGCAGTGCTATGGTCGGACGGATCTCCACGTGTTACTACTCGCTTGTTGTCGATGAGGCAGCTGTGGGAGCAGGTACGTCTGCCTTCTCCTTCTTCTCCTTCTTTGCCACAACATGCGGAGCAATGGAGATGGAGAAGTTCTCATCCTTGTAGTCAATGACGACAGTGTCTCCAGGCTGGTGCTTCATGCGGAGGAGCTGCTCGCTGAGAGGATCCTCGATTCGCCTCTGGATCACACGGCGAAGTGGCCGTGCTCCATAGAGCTTGTCAAAACCTTCTTCCACAAGCTGCTTCTTCGCCTCTTGGGTGATCGAGAATTCAAGCTCCTGTGAAGCACTGAGGTTCTTCTCCACCTTTCCGAGCATGAGATCGACAATCTCGAGCATCTGCTCCATATCGAGACGGTGGAAAATGACTACAGCATCGACACGGTTGAGGAATTCCGGCCTGAACGACTTCTTCAGCTCGTCCATGATCATGTCCCGCATCTTCGTATGCTCAGTAGATGTCGTCTTGTCATCCGGCACTGCAGGCTGGAACCCAAGACCGATAGTCGGCTTGAGCTGGGATACTCCGACATTGCTCGTCATGATGATGATCGTGTTCGAGAAGTTGACAGCCTTGCCCTTCGCATCACTGAGACGTCCGTCTTCCAGAATCTGCAAAAGCATGTTGAAGACCTCAGGATGTGCCTTCTCAATCTCGTCAAACAGTACGACACTGTATGGCCTGCGCCGGACGGCCTCCGTGAGCTGTCCACCTTCGTCATAGCCAACATATCCTGGTGGCGAGCCGACAAGACGGGCAGTCGAGTGGCGCTCCATGAACTCGCTCATGTCAAGGCGGATGATTGCATCCTCATCATCGAAAAGGAATGAAGCAAGCGCCCTGGCAAGCTCAGTCTTTCCAACGCCAGTTGGTCCGAGGAACATGAACGAACCGATAGGACGCTTTGGATCCTTGAGACCAGCACGTGCCCTGCGCACTGCCTGGGAGATAACCTTGATGGCATCATCCTGGCCAATGATCCTCCTGTGCAGTTCCTCTTCCATGTTGAGAAGCCGAGCGGACTCCTCTTCCACCAGTCGAGACACAGGAACGCCAGTCCACGATGAAACGATATCCGCAACATGCTCTTCATTCACATCAGGTACTGTTGCACCAAGCTCATCACGCCACTGCATCTCGAGGGATACGTACTCCTCCTTGAGTGTCTTCTCACGCTCGCGAAGCTTCGAGGCTTCCTCATACTCGTGGCGCTCCACAGCATCATCCTTCTCAACCTGTAGCTCGCGTATCTCCTTCTGCATCTCGCGAAGGTTTTCCGGAGTTGTGGTGAGCTTCATGCGAACACGCGCACTTGCTTCATCAATGAGGTCGATTGCCTTGTCAGGAAGTGACCGGTCATTGACATACCGCACACTGAGATTCGCTGCAGCATCAAGTGCATCATCAGTGATATGTACGCGGTGATGCTTCTCGTACAGCGGTCGGACTCCCTTGAGAATCTGGATTGTCTCCTCAAGACTTGGCTCATCAACGAACACTGGCTGGAACCTGCGCTCAAGGGCAGCATCCTTCTCGATGTACTTTCTGTATTCATTGAGCGTAGTAGCACCAATGCACTGGATTTCTCCACGTGCGAGTGCTGGCTTGAGGATATTCGCAGCATCGATCGCACCCTCAGCAGCTCCTGCACCGACGAGCGTATGCAGCTCATCTATGAATAGGATGACTTCACGGGACTGGCGGATCTCATCAAGGATCTTCTTCAGCCGTTCCTCGAACTCTCCACGGTACTTCGTACCTGCGACGAGTGCACCCATGTCAAGGGTGAGCACACGCTTTCCCATGAGAGATTCAGGAATGTTTCCCATGATGATCTGCTGGGCGAGGCCCTCGGCAATGGCAGTTTTGCCAACACCAGGCTCTCCAATGAGTGCAGGATTGTTCTTTGTCCTGCGGCTCAGGATCTGGATGACACGCTCAATTTCCGATGCCCTTCCAATGACTGGATCAAGGGTGTTCTTCTGGGCAAGCTCCGTGAGGTCCCTGCAGAACTGGTCAAGAAGCGGTGTCTTTGTCGGCTTCTTCGGAGTGTCCCTGGACTCCTCCTCGATACCTGATTCATGCAGCAGCCGCTCAATCTCTGCACGTGCCTTGTCGAGTGTGACTCCAAGGTCCTCAAGCACATGCGCTGCTATCCCCTCACCCTCGATGAGGAGTCCAAGAAGGAGATGCTCAGTGCCAACATAGTTGTTTCCCATCCGGCGGGCTTCTTCGAAGGCAATCTCGATGACCTTTTTCACTCGCGATGTCGGAATGATCTGCTGGATGATGATCCGCTCATTGCGACCAAGAACCGACTCAATGGTGCTCCGGACCTTGTTGATCTCGATACCGAGATTGTTCAGGGCCTTTGCAGCAAGTCCTTCACCTTCACGAAGCAGGCCCAAGAGAAGATGCTCTGTCCCGATATATGAGTGGTGGGAACGCTCGGCCTCTTCCTGGGCGAGTGTCAGAACTTTCTTCGCTCGGTCTGTAAACCGCTCGAATGGATACACTATGGAACCTCCTACGCTGCTACACGCACGTCCGTGCCTACAGCAATTATGCCCACCGTTTCTCGAAGTGAATCATCTCGCAGACATCTTGGCATAGAGATGTGAGAAATGTCACTCTTCCACATCGGCTTCGTCGTTCCCCCCGACAGTCTCAAGTTCTCCAGCTGGCTCAGATTCCTCAGATTTGTCCTCGTCCTTCTCTTCCAGTTCAGGTGAAGAGAATTCGAAGGTTGCACCTTCTTCAAGTTCTGGTCCGCTCTGGAGCTGCCGCAGTGACAGGCTGATGCGCCTGCGTTCCTTGTCTGCATTGAGCACCATGACCTGCAGCTTCTGACCAATGTCGATGATGTCCTCTGCACGCTCGACATGGTCCCATGACATTTCAGAGATGTGAAGAAGTCCCTCAACGCCATCCGAAAGCTGAAGGAAGGCTCCGTACTTCTTGATCTTCGTGACTTCTCCATCCACGATCTTGCCAGGCGGGAAGTAGTCATCAATGTCTGCCCATGGATCCGAACTCATCTGGCGGAGGCTGAGGCTGATGCGGTTGAGCTCGGGATCCAGCTTGATCACCTTCACTGTAACCTCATCCCCAATCGCAAGCACATCGCTGACATTTGTCACCCTGTCCCATGACAGCTCACTGATGTGAATGAGACCGTCAGCACCACCAAGGTTGATGAACGCACCATATGAGGTGAGTCCGCTCACTGATCCCGTAACAACGTCGCCAAGGTGAAGCTTTTCGAAGAGCTCAACCCGCTGACGTGCACGGTCCTCCTCCTCAGCTACTCGCTGGGAGACAATGAGACGGTTCCGCTTGCGGTTCACTTCAAGAATCTTTACAGGAATCTTCGTGCTTACGAGATCTGCGAGGTTGCCAGTGAACTGGCGAGAAACCTGGCTGCTCGGGAGGAATCCACGTATGCCAAGCACATTGACAATAAGGCCGCCCTTGTTCTGCTCGCGCACTTCCGCATCGACCACCTCGCCATCCGACTCCTTCTCCGCAATCATCTGCCAGAAGGTCTCTGTCCGTGCCTTCTTGAGGCTGAGGATGACGTTGCCCTCTTCATTCTCCGGTTCCACGACATACACCTTGATGGTGTCGCCTGTGTTGAGAACAATAGGTCCTTCGCCACGCACGACGACGAGTTCCCGATTTGAAATCAGCCCCTCAGCTTTCGCTCCAATATCGACAAGAACCTCATCTGGGTCGATCCGGACAACTGTTCCATCAACGATATCTCCGTGAGCAAGAATGCGAAATGACTGCTCCTCCTGCTCAAGGAGCTGCTCCATAGTTGTTGCTTCTTCTACCACGAGTCAGAGACTCCCATGCCCATGTTGATTGGTAAATGGCGCATTCAAGGGCGGAACACGCTTTCATCTATCATCCCTCAACCAGCCTCCGATCTGCATTTCCGCTGCATTCACATAACCGGGGAGGGATCGTTACAGGACCATAACATATCGTCAGTCCGACGTCATGGGTTGCATGAGACGCTTGGTGAGCTATGAGAATCACTATCACCTGTGAAGAATGCGGCGCAAAACATCTCCTAGAACGTCCGATCTCCGAACCTGGACCGATCTGGATCGTTTGTCATCGTTGCGAAATGCCTCTGCAGGCTGTCCTCTCGTTTCCCGACCCGGTTCCAACCGCTGTGTCGCAGGCGTGGGGTGCCATCATAGACTTTCCCCAGAAGTCATCGCCCATGTCCCAGTGATTCTCCTGGTCAGCACACTGGATACTCCCTCACCCTGCTGGTGACAGATTCTGCAGCATGATACGATATCCGCAGGAGATCGAGGACATGGCACCAGTCGTTGAGCAGCAACCCGCAACAACACACTCCCCTGCAAAGGCACGCCAGCATGACCACGGCTGGAATGTTGTTGTCTGGAATGATCCTGTCACTCTCATGAGCTATGTCGTGCTCGTCTTCCGACGGCTCTTCGGCTTTGACCAGGCAACAGCAACGAACCTGATGCTCCAGGTGCACAATGAGGGAAAGGCAGTAGTCGCCACCCAGCCCCGGGAACAGGCCGAGGTATCCGTGGCACGGCTCCATGCCTTTGGACTTCAGGCAACGCTGGCACGAGCATAACGGACGACTGTGGCATCGATTCAACGACGAGAGGGACGCATCCGGCTCACCATTGACCACGATGAGCAGATGGCAATATACACGATCATCCAGCACCTTACGCGGAAGCTGGGAAAGTCGTGGGACCCTCCAACAGGAGCCTATGCCGAACCTGGGCTGCAGGAGGAGTATGACAAGTGGGTCACTCCTGCACTTGCTGCAACACGAGCAGCAGAGATCTCGCATGTGGCAGATATCTTCGCAAAGACCACTCCGCCCATAGAGCTCACAGATGACGATGCCCTCATTTTCATCCGGGTTCTCAACCTCCTGCGCCATGTTGCTGCAGCAGAGATGGGGATAACGGATGAATCGTGGAGTACTGACGAGAGTCTCGAAGCGAGGCACGAGTCCGAATATCGGATGCTCATGGTCCTCGGATGGATCGAGGAAGAAATCGTCAATGCACTCGAAAGCTGGTGACAGCTACTCCTCAGTTGCTGGAGTGCCCTGTGTCAGCGATGCAAAAACGCTGTCATCGTACGTCGAGTAGAATGCCATGAGACGGTCGTACAGTTCATCCATTGACGATACGGAATAGAGCAGTGGCTGGTAGTGAGTGATGTCGTACTCCATCCGCCCCATCTCCCGAAAATCGAGTGGCCGTATCCTTGCCTGCTGGAACACATCGAGTTCACCAAAGGATGAGAGAATGCCAGCGCCATACGCCTTGGGCTCTCCACCTTCATGGATCACGCCAAACTCCATCGTGAACCAGAACACGCGGGAAAGAAACTCGAGAGCCTCTCGACTCTTCGTCCGGAGCACTGCCTTTCCCACTTCATCGTAGATGGCAGCAAACGTGTCATTCGAAAGTTGGTTTGCATGGCCAATGACTTCGTGGATGATATCCGGCTCTGGCGTGTAGAGCGGAACGGAATGATGTCGTATGTACTGAGTGGAGAAGAACATGTGACTCGCAAAGGAACTGTAAAACTCCCTGAGTGGAGCAAGCCCTGCAACAGGCTGATACTCAAATCCTGTTATGGGACTAAGGTGACGGGTAACCTCATCGAGCTGGGGAATGTGATCCGAGGGCAGCTGAAGTGCCTCCTTGCCCTCAAGAAATGCTGCGCACGCATACTGGTCATGCTTGGGCACAAGCTCCTTCGAGACTATTTGCCATACTCCATGTTCGACATCGGTGTATTCGACATTGGGTATGGGATCTCCAGGTGCATGCCCCACGGAAAGCGAGGCAATCTCATTCCTGCGTGCCCGGTATGCTGGATCAGCGAATCCCGGATGGTCGTCGGACAACTGAACGACGACTGTTCCGTCTTCTGCTGCAACTACGGGCGAGTATCCACTCTTCGAAGCCATGATCTGCTGCATTCCCCCACGTCCAACCAGACGCACTCATTATTGCGCAACTCACCATGGAGTGCCAGTGAGGACACCGTACCGTAACTCTCGGACATGGAGCAACTTCAGAAATCGATGGAATGCTCGCCACGTCCCCTGAGGGCTATTCTTGGTCGATTGGGGATACCGGAACTTCTCCCTGTTCCCCGTGCAGCAGAAGGAACTCCATGCTTTTCCATGGCACTGTTATGCTGCCCCTGGTCCCGGGATGGCAAACTCATATTCCGGCTTTTCTCAGGAATGCCTCCTCCCTTCGGAGTACTGCCTCCTGTGGTCCGAACTCCGAGCTGATGGACCCCTTCGATTGCGCCAGTGAGAGCGAGTACAGGAAGCGGCACAAGACACGCAGCTCCCCATGCAACCAGTCCTGCCATGACAAGGGCAGCAGAGCCGAGTGAACCCAGTGCACCCAGCATGCCATACCCCACATACGACACTGCACACTGAGCAGCAGCCCTCGTCTTCGCACGGAAACCTCGAGCATTCTCGTATGCATCCTCAGCACGCTTCCAGGCAGGCGGATTCATGGGAAGCAATCCGCCATCAAGGGCGCAGAGTCCCCGAGCCCGGAGACCCTCTACGCACCATTCACCTGGCCGCACAACCTTCACTGCCTGCCGGACATATGCACCGTACAGCTTCACAACTTTCGTGGAACCAGAAAGTACGGGAACCTTTGTGGTCATAGACGACATCTCCCTGAAGATGGCAGCGGGCCGTCTAGTAGCGGCTCAGCTTCATCGTCATCTCAAGGGCAGTTGCACCGTGAACAAGTGCACCAACGTTGATGTAGTTCACGCCTGCAAGCGCGTACGCACGTGCACCTGCGGGAGGAATTGGGCCAGAGACCTCAACAACTGCCTGACCACGAATGATCTGCATGGCCTGGCGAACCTGTCCTGGTGCGAAGTTGCTCAGGATGACCCACGTTGCCTTCTCCGTGAGGGCATGCTCAAGTTCCTGCATGTTCGTCACTTCCACTGTGATCTCCCGCTCCGGATACATTTTGCGGAGTGTCCTGAGTGGTGACCCTACACCATTCGAGAGTACGAGATGACTGTCGCGGATAACGACAGCATCATAGAGTCCCATGCGGATGCTGGAAGCTCCCCCCATGCGTGCAGCATAGAGTTCAAGACTTCTCATTCCTGGAGTGGTTTTCCGGGTTGTGATGATGGAGGCATTCGTGTTCTCCACAGCCTTCACGTACTTCGCTGTCATTGAAGCGATGCCACTGAGGTGCTGGAAAAAGTTCATTGCTACCCGCTGCGCCTTCAGCATGCTCCGCGCAGGACCGAACATTCTCGCGACAATCTGCTCTTCCTGGACCTTCTCACCATCGACAACTTTTCCATCAAACTGGAGCTTGTCATCGACATAGGCGAACACCCGTTCCATGACAGGAAGACCTGCCACGACTCCATCCTGCAGACACACCACCTTGCCCCGACAGGTCATGTCCTCGGGAACGATGGCATCAGTTGTCACATCTCCCGGTCCTACATCCTCGCTGAGGGCACGTTCGATGGCTGCATCGACGACCTCAGGAGACAAAGATTCTGTCAGAGACTCAAGTGCGGTAACTGCTGTAGTGGACAATGTCGCTCCTCCCCAAAACGCGCTTGCGCGAAACCCTACAAACTATTGCTTCCAACGTGAACTGGCATCTACGAAACTGGTGTCTCCACAACACCGTTTGTCGTGTCGAGGTGAAGGTTGCGAGGCTGGAATACATCCCACTCGTCATCACTCACCCACGCATACGATTCCATTGACAGGGTATCCCCGACTGTTGCGAAACCTGCAAGCTCCCCAAGGACTGCAACTTCGCCCGGATCCCCCTCGACTACATGCGTCACGACTGACGCACGTGTCTGCTGATTGAGCAGATGAATCTGCTCCCCTTCTATGAGGTCTGCTGCAACCATGAGCGAGCGGCTCAGTGCACACCCAGTTGGCTGATACGGATCACTCCGCGTGACAATGGCATTGCCTATTGTCGACTTGCGAATGCATCGCTCCAATGCAGAATCCCCCTCCATCACATGCGTCGCGGCGAAAAACCTCTCGCAACAGCACATGACCAATTGTACCAGCTGCCCGGAAATTCTGCAGCTTGTCCGCGTGATGTCCGCCTTTGGAACGTGCGTTGAGTTCGCTATGCGGAAGTGCTGCTCGGTGCTTCTGTCTTCTCTGTCTCAGCGATTATGGCATCCATCTCGGCTGCCTCCATCGTCTCGATCTCGATAAGCCGCTTTGCGAGGACATGGAGCACATTTTCCCTGCGTCCAAGTATTTCCCTTGCCCTGCGCTTTGCATTGTCCACAAGATCATGGACCTCGCCATCGATCTCTGCAGCAAGCTCCTCAGAATAGTTCCGCTGCTCGCCAAGATCCCTGCCAAGGAACACCATCTCGTTCTTCTCACCAAAGGTCATGGGCCCAAGCTTGTCACTCATGCCCCATTCTGTGACCATCTTCCTGGCAAGCGATGTTGCCTTCTTGATGTCATCAGCAGCCCCAGTGGTGATGTTCTCCTCGCCAAGGAGCAGTTCCTCAGCACACCTGCCGCCGAGCATTCCCGCCATCTGGTCAAGGAGTTCAACTTTTCTCGTGAGATACCTGTCCGTCTGTGGAAGGCTCATTGTCCAGCCAAGTGCCATGCCACGACTGATGATGGTGATCTTGTGAACAGGATCACTATGCTCAAGCGTTTTCATGACGAGTGCATGCCCCATCTCGTGGTAGGCGATGATCTTCTTCTCTTCATCGCCAATCCGACGGCTCTTCCGCTCCGGTCCAGCAATGATGCGTGCAATCGCTTCCTCAAGCTCATGCATGCCAATCGTGTGCTTGTTCTGGCGGGCCGTGAGGATTGCTGCCTCATTGACGAGATTCGCAAGATCTGCACCGCTGAATCCTGGCGTCTGGCGTGCAAGCACATCGAGGTCAATCGATGGGTCCAGTGGCTTGTGTCGGGAATGCACCTCAAGAATTGCACGACGGCCACGGATGTCTGGTGCATCGAGGACAACATGGCGGTCGAACCGTCCAGGCCGCAGGATTGCTGGATCGAGAACATCTGGCCTGTTCGTTGCAGCAATGACGATGACATGGGTATTCGTTTCGAATCCATCCATCTCCACGAGCATCTGGTTCAGTGTCTGCTCCCGCTCATCATGCCCGCCTCCAAGTCCAGCGCCTCGCTGCCGTGCAACAGCATCGATCTCATCAACAAAGACGATGCATGGACTGTTCTTCTTCGCCTGGTCGAAGAGATCCCGTACCCGACTTGCACCAACACCAACGAACATCTCGACAAATTCAGAACCACTGATGCTGAAGAACGGTACACCAGCTTCTCCAGCAACTGCCTTGCTGAGAAGCGTCTTTCCTGTACCTGGAGGACCGATGAGAAGGACACCCTTGGGAATGCGTGCACCAACAGCAGTGAACCGCTCAGGACTCTTGAGGAATTCAACAACTTCTGTAAGTTCCTGCTTTGCTTCGTCAACACCTGCAACATCTGCAAAGGTGACTGTGGGCCTGTCCCCTGCAATGAGCCGAGCACGGCTTCTGCCAAACGAGAGGGCCTGGTTTGCTCCACTCTGGGACTGGCGCATGAAGAGCCAGATCATGAAGACGATGAGGAGCAGGGGCAGGAGATACGGGAGGACGAAGTTGATCAGCACATTACCACCTTGACTTTGTACTTGGTAGTTATAGAATTTGTTGGAATTGAAGAGCTTCGCAATCGTATCGGTCGAAGTCGTTGTTGTCCTATATTCCTTCCCCTTGGTAGTCCACCACGTGACTGTCTCTCCATCGCTCGAAAGGATTGCCTGATGCTTCGAGCTCGTTGATACCTCATTCTTCTGGAGATACTGCGTGAGCATTCCTGCGTTTGCTGTAGGAGGATTCTGTGCAGGAAGAGATTTCCAGAAGAAGAGTGCGATGATGGCAACCACTGCAATGAACATGAGGAAGAGATTCCTCTGGGAGTTCGTTTTCATACCACGAAGTCTATCACGTTGCCCTGACTTTCAATCTTGAGAGCACTGGAGTCCCGAGCAATGCAGCTGGCAGGTTCTCCCGTATCTACGGACCTGCTGCAAGAGTGATGGTCCAGGTCGATGAGTAGTTCCCTGCCAGACTCGATGAGGGAAGCACTGCGCTCCACAGGAGAGTCACTGTCTGATTCCCCATGCCGCTTGGCACGCCAGCCGTACTGCTCGATGCTGCAGAGAGAAGTTTGGTTGCTGTCGCTCCAGGCAAACCCGTTCCACCAAGTGGCACGAATCCCGATGTCCAGACTGCGGGGGCGCAACTTGACCCAGTATCACAGCCTGGAGCAGCAGGCAGCGGTACAGTGAAGTCACTGTTCTGAAGTGTGGCACCTGAGCTGGCAGTAAAAACCGTATTCGAAAGAGTCACATTCCAGCCACTCCCACTCCCTGTATTGTCACCAATATCAAGCAGCTCGCTTGCAGTCGATGTCTGGTCAACTCCGGAAAGGGTGATGGGCGTGAACGTGACAGATCCGGGCTGAAGGACAAAGGAAAGTGTTCCTGCCGTGATTGTCGAGCTTGCCTGCACTGCATCTGTCGGATACACTGCGCGGATGACATTTCCAGCATAATCCGTAATGTCGATTCGCCCTCCACCAGCAACAGCAGATGATGGCTGGTTCAATGAAGCTGCAGTTGCTGTACCACCATCTCCGGACTCTGCATTGGTTCCATTGCCTGCGAGAGCATACAGGTACCCAACCGTCATTGATACTCCATAGTACGTGCCTGTAGATCCTGCAAGGACATCGACAACAGCGCTTGCTGGATCTGCAATGATCACATTTCCACTTGCATCCATCGAAACTCCAACCGGATTGTTGAGCTCAGCAGCTGTACCGAGTCCACCAATGCCTGTGGCACCTGCTGTGCCATTTCCCGCAATGGTATAGATGTCACCTGCTGTCATTGCGATCCCGTAGTAGGTACCTGTTGATGCAGCAACAGCACGAACACGGTTGTTCCCGACATCAGAGATGATCACGTTTCCTGCACTGTCAACAGTCACATCGATCGGGTTGCTCAATGCAGCAGAAAGTGCTGGACCGCCATCACCGCTGTAGCCCAAGCTGCCTGTTCCCGCAATTGTGTACAGGTAGCCCTCCGTCATTGCAATCCCGTAAAACGTTCCTGTGGAGCCAGCAACAACCTGGATCTTCTCATTGTTGTAATCGGAAAACACGACATTTCCATGCGCATCCACAGCAACTCCCACTGGGGCCTCGAGCGGTGAGCTTGTTGCAAGCACGCCGCTACTGGAAACCCCGTTTGTGCCATTGCCAGCAATGGTGTAGATGTCACCTGCTGTCATTGCAATTCCATAGAAATTGCCAGTTACTGCAGCAACTGCGCTTACAACATTGTTCTGCCCAATGATGAGGTTTCCTTCCGGATCCACAGCTACCCCTTTTGGACTGTTGAGTTCTGCAGAGGTTGCAGGGCCACCACTCCCGAGATATCCAGAAGTCCCATCTCCAGCAACAGTGTAAATGTCACCTGCTGTCATTGCTGTTCCAAAGAACGTACCGTTTTGCGCAGCAATTACCCGAACCACACTGTTCCCGTTGTCCGAGAAGATGATGTTGCCTTTCGCATCGGAAGTGATCGAGTTTGGTGAAGACAGTGCTGCAGAAATTGCAGGACGGCCATTTCCTGAATATCCTGCAGTACCTGTACCAGAAATTGTCGTGATGTCCATGGTTACAGTAGCTGCATGCGCAGTAGGCGTGATCACCACTGTTGCCGTCATGCACAACCCAAAGCTTGCGGCAAGCAGTCGCACTACTGAACGACGCACCTTTCGACCCATGAGATTCTCTTTTTGCGAGCGAATATCCAGGGCAATTGTACAGCCTATCGATTCACTCCAGATCCCAGTCTCCACCATTGTCAACCTTCTGCCAATGCGCTGTTACACCATCTGAGCAGCGCATGGAGTTCAGATGAAGCATTCACACTGCAGTTTGACCTGTCATTGATTCCTGCGTGTCAATCATTCCGGCAATGTCCATATTGAGCAATTCGTACTCGTCAACGAGGAGTAGCCATGCAGAAGCATTCCACTTTGGGTCAGTGGGAAGACTCCCCATCTACCTGCATTCGGACATGCCCAGCTGAAGCAATGCGCCCCGATGCTAGATCCCCATTCCTCTGGCTTCCACCCATCTCCAATGAGAATCTAATGTTGCACTCTGTAGCATCTGACTCAATGTCACTTCGCATACAGATAGCTTCATCATGAACTACACTTCCACGCCAACTGATGTCGATCCAGTCACAGCCACTGTAGTCCGCGCACTCCGCCACCCCATAATCTCGCGGCTCATCATGGTCGTAGACCCCCTCCTGCAGCATTTCCGCATTGATCTCATCTCCCTGCGGGGGGGACCAAAACGTGGAGCACTCATGCTTGCAACGGCTGCAGCAGTCACTGGATCGCTCCTTGCAGATGCTGGCATTGTTGCAGTTGCAGGACGACTCTTTCCCTCAATTGCGCAGTATCCGCATTTCCAGTTCCTGGACTATGCCCGACTTACGGTTGTTGGCGTCCTCATTGCATGTGCAGGATGGGGTATCATCCCCCACTTTGCAACAGATCCACGGTGGCTCTTCTCCCGTATTGCCGTTCTCACCACGCTTGTCCTGTTTCTTCCCGATGTCTACATCCTCATGTTCGGGGCTCCCTTCCTCGCAGTCCTCGTACTCATGGCAATGCACATTGCAATCGCATATGTGACGTACTATGCATTGGTCGTGCTTGCTCCACCTGTTCGTCCCCCGGACACGCTGGATCTTGAGGGCAGTTCCAGCTACTTCATCATGGACAAGATTCAGTAAGTCTCATCCTGAGTGCTCTCGATTGCCATTTCAGTGGAATGCTGGGCATCAATCCACTCCTGCTGCCGGAGTGCGAGTGTCCACAGTCTTCTCTTTGCTGCTGGATATACCTGCTCCAGTACGGGGATGACTTCATTTCGGAGCCTGTTCCGCATGTATTTGGGCGAAACGTTCGAGGGATCTGTCAAATATGGCAGGGAACGGTCAGCACAGTATGTGAGGATCTCCGACTTCCAGCTTGAGAGGAGTGGTCGTGCAACATCATCCCGCACAAAGCGCATTGCACCGATAGAGGTGGGACTTCCACTGCTCAGAGCTCGCATGAGAAGCGTCTCCACCTGATCATCAGCAGTATGACCAGTGACTATGGCCTGCGCACCGATCTCGCGGCTCACTTCCCGGAGTGCAGCGTATCGTGCATCCCGTGCGTTTGCCTGAATTGAGCCCGACCTGTCCACAACCACTGTCCTGAGATGAAAGGGGACCCCATACTGTCCAGCAAGAGTTCCGACATGCTCGCCATCCTTCTCCGCATGTTCCCTGAGGCCATGATTCACATGCGCTACATGGAGATTCCACTTTCGTGGTGGTGCGAGCCGCACGAGAATATCGAGCAGTGCAAGGGAGTCAGGGCCGCCGCTCACTGCGACAACAAGTGTTGCACCTTGCTGCATGGGAGGAAGTGTGGAAGATGCTCGAGCAACACGTCTGCGGAGCCGCGTTATTGTGAGTGTCCGGTCCTCAGGAGGAAGTGTCGAGCCGTGAAGAGCCATGTGGCGGTACCTGGGATCGAACCAGGGACATACCGGGTATGAGCCGGCTGCTCTACCATCTGAGCTATACCGCCGTGCCCAATGTTCGTGTTTCGTGCACGGTCCCGATCGCTATTCCCGATCCGAAATGATCGCATGTTGTGAGTAGCTGCGACAGTCGGATGTGGATCCTCTCTCGCAGGAACAAGTATACCGTACTCAACACGCTCAGGCATCGTATGCCAGAGCGTATGCGGACCATGCTCCTGTCCCAGCACGCTTCATCCACCATGTTCTCGGAAGCACGTTACTGCAGGCTCCCTACGATGCAGCGAACACTGCAGTCCCACTGCTGATTCAACGGAGCTCCATCAATGCAAAGGCTGCAGGAAATGACACTCTATTCAAGATCGTGCAGTGGTGGCGTGGAATTCCCCCTCAGCCTACGTGCTTGCTCCTGAATCTTCCGAACATCTTCTGGTGTGCGTGGAATTCGAATGCCATCGAAGTTTCGCTTGGCCTCCTCGGTGGAGATTGCAGGAGCTATCGAATGGGAATCCTGCTGACGGGCAGAATGCTTCGAGCTTCCGGGATCAGCTCCTGCAACACGTCGAGGAGCTGCCTCATGCCGCTGAAGAACGGACTTGGCCGCCTCATGAAGCTGTATATCCCTGATCGCTTTCAATCTCGCCTCGACTCGTGAATGATGCTCTTCAGCACTTCCGCTCATTGTTCTCTCCTTCCCTATCGGCTCCTCGCAATGCCATTCCATCCGGAATGATCAACTAAGATATATCATGGCATCCAAAACTTCCCGGACACTGTTCCCAATCTGTGACATTGACTATCCGGAAACGTGAGATGCTGCGTTGCGCATTCGACTTTTCGACACTGAAAAGTGCACTTCAGTTCCTCCATTCCTGGCTCTCAGCACTTTCCGGGTTGTAGGTTGTTGGCCCCGCGATATACTAACCTCACCGTATTTGTTTCTCGCATGCCGAAGAACGGAACGATGAATTCTTCATGCTCAGCATCAGACAAGCGTATTTGTGCTCGAACACATCGCTACTCTGGAATGGTGCTGTTCGATAGATTACTGAATTGCAGAGACTGGTCATAGGTACAGATAGGGAAGCCCACTATCGACATCGAAGGTGAATCAACCCGAACCGGAAGCGCCCTGTGAAGCACCATATTTCACTTCGGTCATACTGGGCATTCGTTCGGGCTCAAGGCATTCTCCCTTCAATACTTGTCTGCCTGGCCTTCCTCATTGCCGGCAGCTTCCTTGCTGTCCTTCCCTTTGTAATCGGGAAACTGACTGGCGAAGTGACTGCAGCACACATCAACAGAGGGCACGTGCTCCTCTTGATGTGGCTGCTCGTTGGACTGTCCGTTGCGCACATGGTGACCTGGAGAGGATCAGAGATTCTCTTCCTACGCTACATGCGTCCACTGGCATTCCACTATGAGCAGGTCCTCTTCAGCAATGTCATATCTGAACCGTATCCGTATTTCGTAGACAAGCTAACCGGGAAAGTTGCATCGTACATCAGCCTGCTGCGGCAGGAGCTTGGCATGCTTACGGACCAAGTGCCATACAACTATGTCGGTCAGATCGTCTCTATCCTGTCAATTCTCATCATTTTCATCTCCGTCAATTGGGAAACGAGCGTGATATATGCATGCGGACTTGTGCTCCTGTTCTTCGTTGGCAGAAGGTTTCAGGGGCCCGCATTTGCAGCGGAAGGTGTCGCATCCGATGCAATCTCCACACGAAACGGCATTCTCTTTGATGTCATAGCGAACTTCCAGAACGTGAAGTCCTTTCACTCGGAACAGACGGAAATCCATGAACTGGAGGAGGAGCAGGAGAAGGTTCTTGACACTGTACGCACCTCGTTCTGGGCTTCATACAAGTACTGGGGCAACTCAAGTTTCATCGTGCGTGGAATCATCTGGCCCGTAAGCATTGTCCTCAATGTCTACTTCTTTCTCAATCACACGATCAACATCACTCAGCTTGCGACCCTTCTTTCCGCAGTCCTCATCTTTACGACAACCATCTGGGAGTCCATTTGGCAGCTTTCGCAGTTCAAGCTCCAGGTCGCACGCACAGATGAAGCCCATCGATATCTCTTCGGAGAGAAGATTGTCATC
>DAIDIX010000010.1 GCA_027451645.1 Candidatus Dormiibacterota bacterium
GAATATGTCACCGCGTTCTACGTCCTGGTGAAGGATGACTGCACCTGTGCTGTCCTTTACCTGTACTGAGCCTCCCTCAGGAATTTCGAATGTCTTGTCATGGCTGCCATACTCCTCGGCTGCCTGGGCCATGAGGCCTACGTTGGGAACGGAGCCGATGGTTGCTGGATTGTAAGCTCCATGCGTGCGGCAGTCATCGATCACTACCTGGTATATGGAAGCGTAGCTGCTGTCAGGTATGACTGCGAGGGTGTCATGCTCCTTCCCGTCTGCTCCCCACATCTTTCCCGATGCTCGAATCATTGCTGGCATGGATGCATCCACAATGACATCGCTTGGAACATGGAGATTCGTAATTCCCCTGTCGGAATCGACCATTGCAAGTCCTGGCCCTTCTGCAAGTTCTGCCGTGAAGGAATCGCGGATCTCGCTTCCGTTGGGCAGTGCATCGAGTCCACCAAGGATCGAACCGAGACCATCATTGGGGGAGAGTCCAGCCTTGGCGAGATCAGTGCCGTACTTTGCAAAGGTGGCTGGGAAGAATACCGTGACAGCATGTCCGAATATGATGGGGTCTGAGACCTTCATCATGGTTGCCTTGAGATGGATGGAGAAGAGAAGGTCCTCTTCCTTGGCACGGGCAATCTGGGACGCAAGAAACCGCTCGAGAGCAGCCACATGGAGAACTGCTGCATCGACTACTTCTCCCTCGAGCACGGAGAGGTTCTCGCGAAGCACAGTTACTCCATTTGAGGTGTGGAGTTCCACACGGAGTGTGTCTGCAGCAGGCATCACAACGGATTTCTCCGTTGAGCGGAAGTCATCCGCCTCCATGTGTGTTACCCGAGTTCGAGACTCTGCAGACCAGGCTCCCATACGATGGGGATGGGTACGTGCATACTGCTTCACTGACTCGGAAGCCCTGCGATCCGAGTTTCCCTGACGAAGTACAGGATTGACAGCACTTCCCTTGATGCGGTCATATCTGTTCCTGATGTCCCGTTCGGTTTCCGTTGAAGGATCATCCGGATAGTCTGGAACGGGATAGCCCTGTGATTGCAGTTCAGCGATAGCTCCCTTGAGCTGTGGAATGGATGCGGAGATATTGGGAAGCTTGATGATGTTTGCATCGGCTGTGTCAACGAGGTGCCCAAGCTCCTTTAGATCATCAGCCACCCGTGCATGTTCGGGAAGCAGTTCAGGAAAGGCAGCAAGGATGCGTCCAGCAAGGGATATGTCCTTGGTTGTGATGGTCACGCCCGCTCTGGAAGCGAACGCGTGAATGATGGGAAGGAGTGAATACGTTGCGAGCGCAGGTGCTTCATCCGTGTGCGTATAGATGATGGTTGACATCGTCACGATAGAACAGTGCTCCTCGGGGGAATTGATGCGACGCTATAACCATACGGCAGTAGCTCTTCAACTCTCAACTGTGTTCCAGCCGTATCTGGCAGCAGTGCAGCATCCACTGTCTGCACTGGGATGGCGAATTGAGACTCAGCAGATGGAAATCGTATTGGGTGCATGCTGTCCCGGCACATCCCCTACGATGGAGCTCGTAATGACGACTGCCAATGCACTACAGGATCGGAATACCCCGCCTGTCCTTTCTATACTCACAGCAGCCTATCCACCAACAGCAGAGCATCTTGTGGATACAGCAAAGAGCGTCGGGCGTCTCCAGAGGCTTGCCAGAACCGCTGGTGAACAAGTGGAGTGGATTGTGGTCGTTGATGGACCGGGCGACGTGCCTCCGCTTGCAGAATATGCGGATGTTCGCATCATCCATGCTCCAATGCGGGGAGGAACATCTGCTGCGAGAAATTACGCTCTCGCTCACAGCACAGGAAAGTGGATCATGCCACTCGATCATGATGACCTTGTGGATGGTGCTGGAATGATGCAAGCATTGCATGATGCGAAATCAGTGCCGCATGGGTGGTTTGTTGGCCAGACGGTAAATGTTGACGGTTCCCGTGACGTAAAGAGAAAGCACAATCCGGGAGCTGTATGGCCACCACGAAGGCTTGAAGAGACCTGGCAGTGTCCATTGCAATTCCATCCAAACATCATAGTTGCACGACGGGAACTTGCTCTCAGTGTCGGAGGATGGCCAGCCATCCCGGGAGTCCAGGATCTCGGTTTCGTCCTTTTCCTCAACAGGCATGCAGCGGGAGCCGAGGTTCGTCACTGCCTTACTCACGTCAGACGGTGGGAGAAGCAGACAACATCACAGGAGTATTGGCTTGCTGTAAAGAGAGAGGACTTCCATCTTCTCGGTGCCATAGTGAATGCTGAGCGGGCTCGGCATGGACTTGAGCCAGTTTCCGTTCCTGATCCCGTTCTTGCCAGGTCGAAGACACAGTATGGTGGACTCCATCCGAATCTTTCGTCACAGCGTTCAATTGGCTAGGAGAATGTCTCCACGGGTCATGGCCATTACCATCACGAGTCCTGACATGAGACATATGGTCACAAGGCTCACTGGACCGTGCCCAACTCCAATTCCTCCATTTGCTGGTGCAAATCCCAGCCAGTCCGCGAAGGAAGCGCCAAGTGGCCGGGTGAGGATGTATGCCCACCAGAACAGCAGTACCCGATTGATTTCAGTGAAGAGGTAGAGGATGGCTGGAATGAGTATGAGAATGCCGAATGCCACTCCAGCCCCGAGAAATCCAAGATGGAGCGTTGTTGCTGCCATGTCACCAAGAGCTGTTCCCAGTGCAAATGTGAAGATGACAGTGAGCCAGTAATAGCTCTCGCGTCGCCGTGTCGCGATCTCATGGAAGTCGAGTGTTCCTTCGGTGAAATGCCAGACTCCAAGCGTGGCTGCAACAAGAGCTGCAAAAAGGAATACTGATCCGATGTACGGAATGAGCAGGACTACATGGAGAATTCCTGCGATCATCGTTCCGAAGATGCTCACCATGTCGACTGCCAGCCAGTATGCGAGCCTGTTATAGCGCTTTGTATGAAACTGCACGAACATCGAGATGATGAAACCGGATGCGCCAAGCACAACGGCAAGGTACGGAGATACGGTATAGACGAGAAAATCGGAGGTTGCCTCACCCATCGCTGTCGAGAGGATTTTGGTTGTCCAGAACTCCCATTGGGTGGCAGATACTTTGGTGGAGGATGGAGTGGGGATCACTGTCACTGGAAGAATTTCCCTTTTGGTAAGGCGAGTTGCATCGGGTAGAGTGGGAGAAGGGCTGGTTTCGTACTGTACGTGTGGAAGACACTATCTTCAAGCTGCATGCTGGCACAAACCCTTCATAAATACTATTGCTGATCGACCAACGTGCAGTGGTACGAGATGCTGGTCAATGCAGTATTGATGGACAGCAGGCGTGGGCAGGGTGATGTACTGTAGATGAGTGCAGAAGTAGCGTGAAGCGAATGCAGGAACAGTTGTGATGAATACCATGAAGCCCTCCTCAGAGGGGGCAAGTCGCAGAAGATGGCAGCGGATCATCGGATTTGCTGTGGGTATCTATCTCATCATTGTCATTGGCATTGTCGCCTACGCATTTGTCCAGATAGACGCATCCCTACCTGCAGCTTCAATTGGCACAGACGGGTCGCATGGCACGTTCTCATCCAGTGAGACGATCTACATTTACAGGGGAACGACACTTCTTGGCTCGAATCCGTATCGCACAGTAGATGCTCACACTGGAACGATTGCACACGTGCATCTTCCCAAAGGAACGTATTCGTACTTCCTCGGTTCCCAGATCGGCACGCCATCAACAAGCTGCACCATGGGATACGGAATGATAACAGTGACGTCTTCCGATACGAATGTGATGTGGTATCCGCCATTTTGCCACTGAAACTGCTGCCCCTCACTGGTGTCTAGGATCGCAGCGGAAGGGTGGATTGACCTAAAGACTTGAGCTTCTCCAGGCGGACATGAAGCGGTGGATGTGTTGGCATTGACCATGATGTGAGGAGGAGGAGCGTGTTCCATGGTTTCCGGTAAACTTCCTTCTTGAGATCCTGAATTGCACGCTCAGATTTCGTGAGACATCGTGCAAGGGCTGTCTCTGACCCGATTACGGAAGCTGCATACGCATCTGCACGGAGTTCCCGCCATCTGTTCTGGGCACTCACTGCTGCATTGACAGACAGGGTCACGATGTAGAAGGCAGAGACAAGCGCAGGAAAGAAAAAGACACCATGCATTGCAACAAGAATTGCAAATTCGCCTAGAACTCCCACGACACTGGCAATGCGACCACGGAGCACTGCTGCCCGAAGATCATTGAAGTGGATATGTGCAAGTTCATGAGCGAGGATGGCAGTAAGCTCCTCATCATCGAGTTCATCTATGAGTGCCACAGAGAGCACGAGTGTCGTGATCTTTCCGTTCTGCACCACAGCTGCAGGACGGAAGAGATCATCGCGAAGAGCAAGTACGGGAGGTACGAGATCCATCTGTGAAGCCAACGGTGCAATAAGATCGGCCGTTCGGCGTGATACAGCCTCATCGGTCACGACACCACCAAATGTCGCAGCGAAATGGAATGCAGTGAGTGCAAGTTCAATAAAGACGATGAGTGAAAGAACTGCTATGACAGGAAACGCGCCAATTCCCGTGAGGGACCATGCGCCGAGGATGGACCAGAGCACAAATGCTCCGTATCGGAGCGCACCCTTCCGAACCACTCTCGACTGTGCAGGTTCGAAATAGACTCCATCCACCTGTCGTGCACGCATTCGCCGCCGGTAGACATTAACGCTCCGTATGAGGAGGCTTACGCCGAGCAGGAGCAGGAGTACTGCAAACGGAATCTGCTGGGACCGGGGAGTCCCAGGAAACAGTACAGCTGTATCGAGGAGATCCAGAATGCCAAACACAATGAAAAGGAGTCCGAGGATGGCACTGGGAAGGAGCGTGCGGAGGAGGCTCCTGATCGGGTCGGCATGGGGGGGAGGCGGTTGCATTGGCCTGGATTCCTAACCTCTCGTGACAGTGGATGGGGAGAGTTCGCATGTCCTCCTCCACAGCATACCGGGCTTTGGTGGGAAGTACAGCAGGGCAGGGAAGGAAGTGGACAGCAGGTACACATGTGGGCCAGATGGAGCGTGCATGGAGCATAATTGCTCATGGCATGAGCATTCCCTATCGCAGGCATGGCACATTGTCGCTGAAGCATCGCATTTGGCGAACACTACTCCTTGGTGTAGTAGCTGTTGGTGTATTCCATGGTTCTGCAGCTGCTGGCTCAGCAGCGTGGATGACGACACCGACTCCAGATACCAGTACGAGCCTTGCAAACTCGCTTGAGGCTGTGAGCTGTGCAAGTACCTCGTTCTGTGTTGCTGCAGGCTTCGCATCAACGGGCACATATGACCAGACTCTTATTGAACAGTGGAATGGAACAGCGTGGAGCATTGTGCCAAGCCCAAATACCTCGACGAGTGCGAACAATGAACTGTATGGAGTGAGCTGCACGAGCCAAAGCTTCTGCATGGCGTCAGGCTATTACTTCACTGGTACTGTCTATCAGACTCTCATCGAAGAATGGAATGGGACCGCATGGAGCATTGTGGCAAGTCCGAATACCAGCACATCGCAATCGAATGAACTGGAATCTGTGAGCTGCTTCAGCACAGTATTCTGCTTCACAGGAGGGTATGCGGTTGGCACGACCAATCAGACACTGACTGAGGAGTGGAATGGCTCGAACTGGAGCATCACTGCAAGTGCTGACTCAAGCGCCACCCAGGGGAACATCA
This sequence comes from Candidatus Dormiibacterota bacterium, assembly GCA_027451645.1. GTDB lineage: Bacteria > Chloroflexota > Dormibacteria > Aeolococcales > Aeolococcaceae > JAJZLL01. The sequence continues at coordinate 5,749 of DAIDIX010000010.1, forward strand.
TCAATGGGATAAGCTGCCCAGCTGTGAACTTCTGCATGGCAGCAGGCATCTACTACGATTCATCCGGTGCGAGCCAGACCCTGACAGAAGCGTGGAACGGAAGTTCCTGGACTCTCATTGCGAGTCCCAATACAAGCACGAGTCTTGACAATGCCCTGTACGGAGTGAGCTGTATTGGAAGTTCCTTCTGCATTGCTGGCGACTACTCCAATACGGGTAGTGTGTTTCAGACTCTCATCCTTCAGTGGAATGGAACAAGCTGGAGCACTGCAAGTTCACCGAACACCAGTGCCACACAGTCGAATGAGCTTCTTGGCATCTCCTGCACGTCTTCCTCATTCTGCATAGCAGCAGGAAACTTCACTGCAACATCTGACCAGACACTCATAGAGGAGTGGAATGGAACGAGCTGGTCAATTGTGCCAAGTCCTGATACAAGTGCTTCCCAGAGCAATGACCTCTACGGTGTGAGCTGTGTAAGCACTGCATTCTGTGTCGCAGCAGGAACATACAATACCGGCACTGTGTCGCAGACACTTGCAGTAGCACCTTCCTCCTTTGTTCAGGCAACTGCCACTCTTCAGTCGGGGACTCTTTCCTTTGTGACAGCACCCTCGAATGTCACGTTCTCTCCCGTCACGCTGAGTGGAGTGGACCAGATCGCGAGCGCAATAGAGAACATCGATATTGGCGACAACACGGGCTCAGGGAGTGGCTGGAGTGTCACCCTCTCGAACACCACATTCACAGGTGGTACGAACACACTTGCCAATGCTGCATTCACTGCAGGAACTCCCTCTCAGCCAGTCTGTGATGCTGGCGCGACATGTTCTCCAGCTGTCTGGTCCGGAAATGTTTCGTATCCGTATGTCCTGCCAGGAGTGACAGCCACAAAGATTCTTTCAAGTACAGCAAACACTGGAATGGGCAATGAGACAGTAACGCTCAACTGGTCAGAAACCATTCCGTCACGGAGCTACGCAGCAACATATCAGTCAACATGGACACTCACTCTCGTCAGTGGACCCTGAGTGCTCTGCTCGCAGGAGCGATTGCCTTCACGTGACCATTGTAGGCCAAGCTTGCTGCCACATTGCTGCAGACAGAATTTTCCACTATGTGGAAGCAACTTCCGTCTCTTTGGGGACTGGATTGGGAACCACATAGAAAACCATTCCCGTCAGGAGGCATGCACATCCAAGGAGTATCCATGGGATATTGGCGTTGTGGATGAACAGCCATGTGAAGAGTGCAGGTGCACCTGCATTGCCAATGGACCAGGACATCTGGAACGCTCCAAAATATGATCCCTCACGATCTCCGTTGGAGAGTTCCGTGACGAGCATATTCATCACTGGACTCGAGATCATCTCTCCGAGGGTAAAGATTCCCATGGTGAGCACGAGCAGTCCAACTGCAGCAGCCTCAGGGAGTGCACGTGCTGAGAGGATGGCAGCAAAGCTTGCTGCCCATATGAGTCCAGCATTCCCAAGCTGCCTGTATCGTGGCCTGTTCTCTGCAAAGCGGACGATACGTGTCTGGAAAATGACAATAAGGATCGTATTGATCCCAAGGAGAAGTCCAGCGAGCCCAGTCCAGTAGTGGAGTGAGTCGGCAATGTACACAGTGAAGATGCTTCCCATGGAGAGCATTGCAAACACAAAGATGACATTGGAGAGAACGATGAAGAGAAATCTGCGGTTGCGGAATGGGACAAGTAGCGATGCGATTCCCAGCAGGCGTGGCTGGTGCAGTGATGACTGCCTTTTTGGAAGCTGAACGGTTCCAATAAGTACTGCGGACAGGATGTAGCTTCCAGCATTGAAGAGGACAATCCAAGTGAGTCCAGCATTCCCAAGAAGATAGAGTGCTGCTGCTGCAAGCACTCCACCAATGCCAAGGCCAGCATTCCTGAGCATCCGTTGGAATCCGAACCATCTCATGCGCTCATCGGGACCAGCAACAGTGTTTGTGAATGGAGAGAGAGCAGTCCAGAAGATGGAAGTGCCTGTCGCTGTAAGCAGTGCTGCAAGAAAGAGCTCTGCAGGGGAGACCACAAGGACATATCCCACATAGCCGATAGCGCAGACAAGATTGCCCACCACAATGAGCTGCCGTGAGCCGAATACATCTATGAGGTGACCTGCAATGAGAGGCATGACAAGGCCCAACACAGCTGCGAGGGAAATCATGGTTCCAATCGTGCTCAGCCCTATCGTGGTGTGATGGAGAAAGTAGATAAGCGAGAACGGCAGGAAGATCCCAGTTCCTGCACTGTCAATAAGGCTTGCAAATACGATCCGGAGTTTCCCGGAGGTACTGGGCAAACCAAGCCGATCGGCGAACACAGACAGTTTCACGACTACCGAATTCTCTCTTGGGGCATGAATGCGAGTTCTTCATTATAGGTGACATGCTCTCCTGAGTCTGGACGAGTGAATGACATTCCAGAGCAGACATCGTACTGGGAGCATGTGCTGACATTTCTACGCAAAGCAAGTACACTTCTGTGCTATGAGTGCTGAAGTCAAGAACCCTGAAGGATGGTATTTTTACTCCACCCGCAATGAAGTTGCCTACTGGAATGGCGATGCATGGACTGGCGATGTTGGTCCATCAAGGAGCCCAAGCACTGTTGAGCACTTTCATCATGGTTTCCTTCCATTCCTGAGACACAGATGGTTCTGGATTGCTGTGCTGGGACAGATCATTACCATAGCTGTGGCTGTCATATCGAAGAGTGGCTCTCCCTGGATCAACCTACTCTCTATTGTCGGCTATGGAGTCTTCATGGCAGGAAGCGTAATGATCGTTGCACGGCATCTCCACTTCGGACAGCTTAGTCACCTCAAGATGGCAATCTGGCTAGGCATCATCTCTGGCGTTGTCGCATTTGCAGTGGGCTTTGTCGTGGAAATTGCTGCAGGGAACATGTGGGGACAGAATGCAGTCCTGTGGCTTGCTGGTCCCATCGAGGAAAGTGCAAAGCTGCTTCTCCCATTCATTCTTCTATGCATTGGACGACCACAGGCTCTCAGGAATCCTCGGGAAGGCTTTCTCACAGTACTGGTAAGCGCAGCAGTGTTCGGCGTCATAGAGGGCGCAGAGTACCAGCTGTTTACTGCCCTGTCAGTTCCGCATTCATGGTATCCACTTGTTCTTGGCATTGGCCGGCCCATGACGGAAATTGCACATACATTCATGACGGGCATTGCAGCTGCAGTAATCTGGCTTGCTGCCTTTCATCGGAAGCGGGTACTTACGCTTGCAGGCTTTGTGGGGTGGGCTGCTGCAGCAGGGATCCATTCACTGCATGACGGCATGACAACGCTTGGTCAGAGTGGTGGACAGACACAAGGCCTTCCCTCAACACCCATTCCGCTCGAGATGGCGATTGTTGGGGGAATAGTGCTTACTGTCATCTCACTCATTTATGCAGCGATCGTCTATCTCATGCTGCGGCATTCTGCACGGGAACTTGTTCCGCCACAGGGTGTAGCTCTGAATAGCGACCACTGGCGTCCCCAAATCAAGCATTGGGGCATTCACAAGAAGGTGCTTGCACCAGAACCTGACTTGTCTGGGAGCACTTCATGATGTGCTCATCATGGCACTTGCAACTCCGGGGGAAGTGAGCGAACGCAAATGAGCAGCTATCAATTGGATCCAGCTCTGGACCAGCAAGTTCATCAGCATGTGAGCAACGCCCTCCTTGAGGTGCTTTCAGGCAATGATGCGGATGAGGTTGCTAAGCGGTATGCCCTTGATCCTGCTCATCTGAAGACTGTCCATCGTGGATTTGTCACCAGAATGGATTCCGTACTCCATGCGTCACTCAGCTCTCTCAGCAGTGACGCCATCAGGATTGAGCAGCATCGTGGTGTCTATGCTGCTGCAACCGGTCTTGGACTCCTGTACGGCCTGTTCATACTCTTCACACTTCTTCTTCCAGGACAGCAAGCTTCATCCACCAAGGCGCCAGTGGCCATTCTGCTCCTCATGATGTACATACCGGGTCTTGCATCAATTGGACTCAATGCATTGTCCCGATCGCATGGGTGGAGCATCAGGACACGCAGAATCGGCCTGTTCTTCATTCTCCTTCCAGCTGTGCCCATCGTTCTTGTCATCATTGCTGCGATAACGCACTCTACATATCTGCAGGATCAATTCCAGCAGATTCTTCTTGCGACACTTGCTGGAGGACTCGTTCTTGGCCTCAGCGACTATGTACTGGGGTAGTGGCAGACCGTGGACAGCTGTGTCATTGATGAGGTCTGGCTCGCTTCAGCACTCATACTGGGCCGTACGCTTCCAGCATGACGTGTGTTGAACCTTCTCGCATTGAAGAGCTGACACCTGAGCTTTGCGTTGCACCTCGTCTGAGAAAGCAGATACTATATGTATGAATTATACTTGCAAGTATAAATAGCAATGTGAGGTGACGGACGATGACCCGACGCATTCTGGAAAGCAGATCGGTTCGCATAGTTCTTCCTCTTGTAGTACTCGTGCTGTGGTTTGGTGTTGCTGGAGCAGGTGGGCCAACCTTCGGGAAGATATCAAAAGTTGAATCGAACAACCAGTCCAACTTTCTTCCCGCATCAGCCGACTCCACACGGGTACAGGATGCCCTACCTGCATTCCAGAGCAGCACTGCTATCCCAGCTGTTGTCCTGATTTCAGGGATCTCCGCGCAGTCGCAGAGTGACAGTGCCCGTATTGCACAGGTGCAGTCTCAAGTGAAGAAGGCTTTGGGCACAGATCTTGCTGGAGGAATAGTTGGCCCGATCTGGTCGAAGTCAGGTACTGCAGCTGAGTTCATCGTTCCCATAGAATCCTCAGCAGCATTGAACACGGCAGTGGACAGGATGCGGACTGCGCTTGGTGCTGCTCTTGGATCATCGGTGAAAGTCTATGTGACTGGACCTGCAGGTCTTGCTGCAGATCTCATTTCCGCATTTGGGGGCATCGATGGCATACTCCTGCTCGTTGCTCTGGTATCAGTGTTTGTCATCCTGCTCCTGGTGTACCGCTCAATCATTCTCCCGATAGTGGTCCTCCTTCTCGACATGTTTGCGCTTTCTGCTGCAATTCTTGCCGTGTACACCCTTGCATACCATGGGATCATCAAGCTCAATGGAGAAGCCCAGGGAATTCTTTCCATACTTGTCATCGGTGCAGCAACTGACTATTCACTTCTCCTCATTGCTCGATACAGGGAGGCCCTTCTGCAGACGCCAGAGGCGTGGAAGGCATTGACTTCTGCTGTCCGCAGTGCAGTAGCTCCCATAAGTGCGTCTGCAGTGACTGTCATACTTGCTCTCCTGTGCCTTCTCTTCTCACAGCTCCGCTCGAACCAGAGTCTTGGACCTGTAGCTGCAATCGGCATAGCAAGTTCGTACATTGCAGGCATGACCTTCCTTCCAGCTGTCCTTCTCATGCTGAGGCGTACTGCGTTCTGGCCGTATTTGCCACGCTACATGCCAACCTCCAATGCAAAGGACGAGACACGAGGGGTGTGGGCAGCTGTGTCCAGACGTGTTGGCACATCTCCACGGATGGTGTGGGTGACCACCCTAATGCTTCTCATTCTTGGAGCTGCGGGTCTCACCCAACTCCGTGCCTCGGGGGTGTCAAATGCTGCAACAATTCGGACTCCATCAAATGCAGTTGCTGGACAGAAGGTCCTGGCAGAGTATTTTCCTGCAGGAGCCGGGAGTCCAGTAGACATTCTTGTGCCTGCTGCAGAGAGGGAAGCTGCCCTTAGGGCAGTGCGCAGCCAGTCAGGACTCGCAAATGCTGCTGTATTCACTGGTTCATACAATCCTGCAGTGACTGCTCCAGTCATCCGAAACGGTCAGATACTCATTACTGCAGTCCTTCAAGCCGATCCCACTTCAGCACGTGCACTTGCCACAATCACGGAGCTTCGTCATGCAGTGGCTGCAGCTGCTCCTGGTACCCTTGTCGGCGGTGAATCGGCTACCGCGCTTGATACGAATCTCACAGCCAAGAACGACCTCCGTCGCATCATCCCCATTGTTCTTCTTGTTGTCCTTGTCATTCTGATCATTCTCCTTCGGGCCCTCATCGCACCTGTCTTGCTCATCGTGTCAGTGCTCCTGAGCTACTCGTCAACCCTTGGCATTTCTGCACTGCTCTTCAATGGCCCTTTTCACTACCCCGGTGCAGATCCCACAGTGCCCCTGTTCGGATTCATCTTCCTTGTTGCACTCGGGATCGACTACAACATCTTCCTCATGAGCCGTGTACGTGAGGAGTCTCAGAGCCTGTCCACACGAGAAGCAATCCTTCGGGGACTGCAGGTGACTGGGGGAGTCATCACTTCAGCAGGGGTTGTCCTCGCAGCCACGTTTGCTGCCCTTGGCGTCATTCCAATCCTCTTCCTCATCCAGCTTGCAGTGATCGTGGCCCTTGGAGTACTCATCGACACCATCATTGTCAGGTCGCTTCTCATACCAGCTCTGTCCATTGACATTGGGAAGCTGATCTGGTGGCCGGGCCATGCAGAAGGGGACAGATGATCTGTCACTGCATGCCATAGACAGTAGTCATATTGCAGGAACAGACTGAGCCTTATCCCAAGGAAGCTTGAGACTGGGTACACCAGCCCCATGTGAAAATGGCAATCAAGTCGGGGCGGCGAGACTCGAACTCACGACCCCCTGCTCCCAAAAAGTGGCAAGCTGTGCGCTCAAATCCAAAAGTCTTTGTCTGGAGTTCCTTTGGCATGTCACCGATTGCCATGGATTGCACTCAATTCTAAGCTGGTTGTAGTCATCATTGTAGTCATCGCCATTGCATCATAAGTCGGATAAGTCTAACTCAACTTCACTGCTAAATGCAGTACATTCTTTTCAATTGTCATCATTTTACATCAGATATGGCCAGCCATATTGGTGTTGAGGAGCACCCCGGAATCTGGGCCTCAGGTGAATAGAGTTTCTCCGGCACAATGGAAGGAATGAGGAAAATTGGATTTCTCAAGCATTGCGGCACACGCCAGAGCAGATTGTGCACAGTCTTCACGCTGGGGAAAATCTGCTAACGACTGGGCCAGTTCAAGGGGACCCCTCAGGGCCGCAAACTCCTCAATGGCGATTACGATGGGACAGCATTCAGCCGCTAACTACAATGCATCCAAAGACAAATCAGCTCCTATCAAGGCTGGGGGGCTTAAGGAACTTAGCAACGATGTAATAAGGTTGACGCCCAGCATCGGAGGCACAGCGTTTCCTATCGCTTTAGCCCATATTCCTGGCCTGCTTCTCTCATTGAGGTCAAAAAAATCCGGAATGGTCTGAAGCCTAGCTGCCTCATGAGGCGTAATAGTTCGGGCCACTTCAGGATGGACAAATCGTCCCTGACCCATTGAGCCAAAACCTGTGGTAATAGTTTGGGCGGGCCTGTCCCAGCGCAGACGCCCATACATAGAAAAATACTTGTGCTGCTTGTCACGATGACATTGCGGACGCATCTCGTTGGGCAGATTGTACTCGTCATTATCAATTAGCCACCGCATGCGTGCAAGATTCGTACTAGTTGCCTTGGATGGCACATCTAATGAAGTGCGTATATCCATATGAAGCAAATCTTCAATCGCCCAACGAATATCTCGCTGGCAGTGAATACTGGAAGTATAAGAACCAATCAAAAATGTTGGACTTACGAGATAATTGCGTATGCCAATTAGAATGTGCCGTCGACGTCGTTGAGGAACGCCGTACATTGATAGATCTAGGATAGATTCACTGACCATATAGTCCTGATTTAGGAGCGCACCTAACGCCCTATCTACGACGTGGTGCCTATCTTTGCGAACCATTGGTACGTTTTCGATGAGAATAACTGAGGGATGTAAAACTTCAGCGGCCCGAATTGCGCGTAGGTACAACTCATTTCGTGGATCATCGTGGCGGGTGCGATTATTAAGCGCAGAATGTCCCTGACATGGAGGTCCTGCTAGAAGCAGGTCAACTTTTCCTACTCGCTCTTCAACACTACGTTCTGTTGCCGTAGCATTGCTTCCTAAAGGGCCGTCAAATAAACGAGTGATATCGACACACTCGGAACTTGCAGTCGGAAAGTTGCGCATATAAAGCGAATGAGTTGCAGGGTCGCTTTCGACGGCAAGGGATACAAAAGTCGCCATACCCATCCGCCTAGCGGCTTCGGCAGCTCCTAATGTGAGGCCACCAACGCCTGCAAACAAGTCCACCACTCTAAGTTCCGGCCCACTGGTTTCATAGTCAGGTCGCACCACCGATTTCAAGAAGGCTTGATCTCTGGCGCAATCTGAACACGTCGTCTGGTGATGGCCAATGTTCAAGATGGGTTGTATTTTGGCATTGCTACGCATAGATGCTCTATATTGTCCTATGTGTCAACTGCAGTCCGCAATTGGATGTGGCGGTGGATTGATCGTCACATTTTCCAGGCAAGCGTATCAGGATTGCATTGAGGGATGACTTACATGGACAAGAACTACAAGCTAGAGATTGACCCTAAGATATTGCGGTTACTTGGACCAAATCTATATACCAACGTCTATTTTGTTCTTGCCGAGCTCATTGCAAACGCATGGGATGCGGATGCAAAGAACGTATACGTCATTGAAGAGGAAGAAGCACTAATTGTAGAAGATGACGGACATGGTATGGCGTTTTCAACTGGCGCCATTCAAAAGTATCTGAACGTAGCGGAAGAAACACGTTCCAACGAGTCTCAATCCTTAACCGACAACCTTCGACGGCCACGTATGGGCAGGAAAGGTGTTGGGAAACTGGCAGCACTGTCTATATCCGATCAAGTTGAGGTAATGACTGTTTCAGATGGAGAGTCCTCCGGATTCATCCTTACGACTGACTTAAGCAAAGACGGGAATTTGCCAGCCATAGCAGACGCTGATGTACGCCTTGTACGTGTACAAGGCAATGGCACGTCAATCCGTATGTTGCGACCCCGATACAAATTGCACAAGACAGTTCGAGCCATCCGTCGCAACATTTCACGTTTGTTTCCGTTCGTAAGTGACGACTTTGCACTTCACATTATTGCTGGCAAAGAGCACGAAACAATTACGAGCTTTGATTCAGACATTATTGAGCGACTCGGATCTCTTACACTATACGGCGATGATTTTCTTCACCTCGGTAGCCATTTCCGCTGTGGTATTGACGATGCAGACAGCTCTTTATTTCTAGATAAGCTACCGCCAATCGTGAGATCGTTACCTATGGTCGATTCAGATGGGCAAAATGTCCAAGTTGAAATGTCCATATCTGGCTGGATTGGAACATACCAAACCACAAGGGATATGAAGAGAGACAATCTCGATTTTAGCGATAATTTTCTCTCCATATTGGCTCACTCCAAGTTGGGTGAATATAACATTCTCCCTTCTACAGGCAAAAACAGACTTCCGGAAGTATATATTGCTGGACAGATTCAAATAGATTGCTTTGAGGATTCAAACTTGCCGGACATGGCTTTGAGTAATAGACAAGGATACAAGACTGATGATCCGCGATACCAACTAGCCCTTCAAATTGTCCGAGACGAGATTGTACCTGCGGCGGTTATGGCTCGAGAAAATTGGGCTCAATATAAACATCGGGCCGAAAATGAGCTTAAGCTATCTCAAAAGCGCGCTAAGGAGATTGAGCTTCAAGAGAAGCTGATGGCTTATGAAGCTGCTACGGCAAACTCAATAGCTGCCCGACTTCGGACCAAAACAGAGTCAGAA
>DAIDIX010000011.1 GCA_027451645.1 Candidatus Dormiibacterota bacterium
CATCGTGCCCATCATCCTCTTCACCGTGAACCACATCACGCTCCAGCACAGTATTGTGCTCCTCCCGCTCCTTGCCATTGGCATCCTCATCGAGTCGGGCTTTGGTCCTTCAGCAGTCTCCTACCTCGCTGAGCACTCCGACCTCTTTGCCAATGACCGTGCATCCCTCATGGCGCTCTACACGATCACCCTTGCAGGCGGTTCCGCTCTCGGTGCCCTCATCGGTGGCATAGCAGCGCACATCTTTCTCTTCAATGGCCTCATTGCTGCAAGTGCATGCATGGCGATACTAGCAATACTTGCCTCGGAACGTCTGCACCGCAGGGTTGGCTGACCTGCCAGCACGTCTGCACACTGTCGTTGCACCAGACTCCTCGTCAGTGGATCTCCCCATGTGCTGAACAGACCTCACTGCTCAACCTCGCAGTTGGCCCTGCAGTTGTCCCCGAATCGAAATAGGGAACTGCATCTCCAGATCTGTACCAGCATGTTCACCATTTGCGTTCACGATGCAGATTCTCGTGAACAGGCTCCACTTTCCGATTGGATGTTCCTCCTTCCCAGTTCCCGCAGTATCATTTCTCCCATGCCCGCACAGTGCAGGAGCTCGCAGGGAGCTCCATGAGCCAAAGCACCATTTCTCTCATGCTCATCGTTCCCGATGCGCATGCTGCTTTCAGGTGGTATGAATCAGTACTTGGAGCGACAGTGCTCTGGGACCTTGGGAGTGTCATGGGCATCAGCGTGGGGACATCACCGTTCTTCCTCCATGAGGGCGATCCAGGAGGAATCGGGCATCCAGACACCTCTCCATCACAGGCCATCCAGCATGCCCGTGTGCGTATCGAACTCTTTACAGATCATCCAGCAAAAATCGTGGATCACGCACTGCTGCAGGGAGCCACTCTTGTCGCACCAGTCGTGAACGAGTCCCGGCCCTGGGGAAGCCATGCCCAGGGAAGTTTCCTTGATCCTTTCGGACACCTGTGGTCAGTAGGCGATCATTCGCCGCTCTCTGCGCACCACACTGATATCTGAATCGAAGCAGCGCTTCTACGCGAACGTGAGGAGATCCGGCTCGACATCGAATCCCACATTCCCTTCTGATGCCTCATGGAGGTGTTGGAACGCTGCAGCTCCGATCATTGCTGCATTGTCCGTGCACAGCGAAAACGGGGGAATGCTCACATGGAGTCCTGCAAACCTGCTGGTGACTGCTTCACGAAGTGCAAGGTTTGCTGCCACTCCTCCCACGACAGCAATCCTGTCCACACCCCGCTCCTCAGCAACCCGTGCCACGAAGTCGACGAGCTGCATCACTGCAGCCTGCTGGAAGGACGATGCAATCTCAGCTACAGTCCTGGGATCGAGAGGAATCCCTGTTGCATCGCGTGCATCAGAAGGAAGCTTCTCCACAGCATGCCGCACTGCAGTCTTGAGTCCGCTGTACGAAAAGGAATCCGTGAGATGGGGTATGGGGAACCGGTACGCATCTGGTGCTACGCCCGTTGCTGCACGCTGAATCGAGGGTCCTCCCGGATACGGAAGCCCGAGAAGCCGTGCAACCTTGTCGAAGGCCTCTCCAACTGCATCGTCGCGAGTTCCTGCAATGTGCTCTGCCCTGCCATGCTCATGGAGCATGATGCAGTCCGTGTGTCCACCACTCACCACAAGAGCAAGGAACGGTGGCTCAAGCTCCACATCCCCAAGCCATGCCGAGTACACATGTCCAGCAAGATGGGAAATTCCAACAACAGGGAGACGTGCTGCAAGGGCAGCTGCCTGTGCAAATCTCGTTCCAACAAGGAGACATCCCACAAGTCCTGGTCCCCGTGTCACTGCAATGGCATCAAGCGACTTCCAGTCACCGTGTATGGGCACCATCGCATCGGACACGACAGTCTGGATAGCTGCAATATGGGACCGTGCAGCAAGCTCAGGTACCACACCGCCAAATCTCCTGTGCAGATCGATCTGGCTTGCAACCACATTCGAATGGATGGTACGGCCATCCTCAATGACTGCAGCTGCAGTCTCATCACATGATGATTCGATGGCGAGAACGAGTGTCATGGAATGAACTCCTTTGAGGGAACCGGACTCATGCCCTCAACTGCACACGCAGCATACGCTGCAGTGAATTCGTCCTTGAATGCAGGTCGGTGAATATGTCCGCTCCACATGATGAGGGCATCTTCACCGTTGTCATTGTAGTACCCCCTGCGTCTGCCGATGACAGCAAGGCCTGAGGACTCGTACAGTGCTACAGCCTTCGTGTTGCTTGGCCGGACCTCAAGGGTGATGCAGTGTGCATTGAGAGCATATGCCCGACCAATCTGCAGGAGAAAGAGGAGGCGTCCAAAGCCGCTTCCCTGGTGACCGCTGTCAACACCTATGGTCGTGATGTGTGCCTCACGGTCAATGACCCACATTCCTGCAAACCCGATGATGCTGTCCCCATGCTCGAGAATGGAGTAGTGGGCAAAATGGTTCCGTGTCAGCTCCATGTGGTAGGCATTCTCTGGCCATGCTGACGGGAAGACTGCTTTCTCTATGACATGCACCCGTGGGACATCACGAAGGTGCATATCCCTGAGTCGGCTTCCTCGCGAAGCTGCCTGAAGGCGGTCCCTTCTCGTCTCGACCACAGTGCTCATCCCACCTGCTCCGGTGCTGAAGGTACTGCATACGTGAGTCGTACTGCAGCAAGCTCCACTGGCCTTCCAGCAAGGACAGCAGGCACAGCTGCAGCAAGTGCTTCTGCTGGATGGCATCCACCACCAAGTGCACCTGCTCCGCATACAGGATCGTCCTCGTATCCAACGTATATTCCGCCTGTACGCTCCACTCCCTCACTGTATTCTGCCCGGACAGGTTCCTCCACGCATGTCACAGATGTCCCGTTCCATGCGTACGCTCCGAGATAGCAGCCGGAACGGCCTGCATCGCACATGCTCCACACTGGCATGCCCGCAGTTCCATGGAAGATCACGGGAGGAATGAGTGCTCCTATGAGGTGGATGGGAAGATTCCGCACATGGGCAATTCCGCCAGCAACGGAGAGTGCAGCCCGAAGTCCTGTGTACGAGCCAGGTCCATCGGTCGCTATGCATGCAGTGCAGCCATCGATTCCATGGGCATGGAGAGCCTCAAGTGCACCGCTGCTCGAGCCAATCCTTCCATCCCCCACATCTGGTGCCTTCCAGAGGAGTTCGCCCTCCTCTGTTGCGAGGAGAAGGGTGAACCGGTGACGCTGTGATGCATCGAGGACGAGCACACTCATGCGTTCTCCTCCCCTGCTGCCTTCCGTAGACGTTCTGGCACATCATCACCGAGCCGGATCTCTCGGCTATCTCCTTCAAGCGGGATGAGTTCGACTACGATTGTGCCAGGAAGCTCCGCATCGCGAGCAAGTGAAGCCCACTCCATGGCAACCACCCCATCGCCTGCAAGAAGGTCGAGGTCGAATTCATCAGTGACAGCACCCTCGCCAAGCCTGTACAGATCGAGATGGTGAAGGGGAATCCGTCCTTCCCGATAGACATGGTGGAGAACAAATGTAGGACTCCTGACACGAAGCGGATCATGTCCGAGCCCACGGGCAAGTCCCCGCACCAGGCAGGTCTTTCCTGCACCAAGCGGACCATTGAGGGCAATGATGTCACCCTGCGCAAGCTGTGCTGCAAGGCGGACACCGAATGCTTCCGTTTCCTCAGGAGAATGTGTCAGAACGGTAACCATGCTGCTTTCAAACCCCATTCCATGACATGAGTGTTGTACGCTCTCTCCAACCGTACCACGGCAGGAACACCCTGAATCTGCCTGCATGGCCCCGCTGATCTCGGATTTGCTTTTCCGGAGGATGACCATGTATGGTGGCTGGAGTAGGGGAACACCATCACTGATGCATATGACACACACAACATCGCGTGACAATTGCACACAAGGGGGGACACTCCGTCAATGAAACGACGCGTACGCGCTGTCCGTTACGGAGTCAGCATTGGAGTACTCGCAGGACTGCTGTCTGCGATTCCGCTTGCAACGACTCATGCGACTCCTGTAGCCACTGGAGGACCGGTCCAGCTTGCGAGCGGGAACCGGCAGAATGTCCTTGTGAGCACACCATCACCCTTATCTGGCACACATGGAGCAGCCACACCCTCCCTGCCAGCCATGTCCACCAACGAGAAGCTCACGTCTGCCCAGGCACAGCTCTCGAGCCTCAATGCAAAGCTCAAGGAGCTTGTGAGCCAGGAGGATGCGAACAATGCAGCAATTGCACAGGCCGAGGCCCAGCTGGCATCCCTTATCCGACAGACGTACGAAACGACAAACAATACAGGCCTCCTCACTGCACTCCTTGCAGCAAACAACTTCCAGAACGCTCTCAATCAGGTGCAGGGCGACCAGCATTTCGTGCAGGAGGTTGAGCAGCTCCACCAGACTCTCGTACAGGATGAGCAGCAGGTGGCCAACGAGAAGAGCCAGATCGCAGTGGAATTCAAGCAGGCGAGTGTCCTCCAGAGCGAGCTTTCCCAGGAGAATGCGAGAGCCCAGTATGTTGCACCGGCAATGAACTACAGCTCCTACTCTGGTGCACACGGCGGAGATCACTTCAGTTTTGGCGAGTGCACCTGGTATGTTGCACAGCGGAGAGATATCCCCTGGTTTGGCAATGCTGACCAGTGGTATGCAGCAGCTGCTGCCATGGGATTCCCTGAAGGTCATGTTCCCCAGGTCGGTGCAGTTGTCGTTTTCTGGCCCGGCGGTGATGGGGCAGGCTCTGTCGGCCATGTCGGATATGTCGAATCCATCCTTCCTGGAGGGTATTTCATGCTCTCAGAGATGAACTTTGGAGCATGGGACCGTGTCGATACTCGCATCCTCCCCGGAGACTCTTCAGGAATTCAGGGCTTCATCTATAACAAATAGACTCGTTTCAGGTGGCCCCTTCCCTGCAGAGAGGAGTCGGTGTACTCCTGGTACGCATGATTCTGCAGCAGACGAGTGTCTGTTCCTGAGTCTCGCACTGAATGCCTGAGGAACATAGGAGACTGCATGAGCAGGATCACTGACGCAATCGGCGCATTCACGTCTGCATGACGGTCTTTCGACGACCTTCTGGACTTCCTTGGTTCCTTCGACTAGGCTCCCCGACCACAGACCCCAGACTCACCTGATGCATGGGAATCAATGGACCTGAGCACCATCCCTGATTCTATGGACGAGATCTGCTATGCCCTGATGGACAGGAAGCTCGCCTCTGACCAGTTCATCGCAATCAGAGCTGCGATTGAGAAGCCTCACGAGCAGCCGTGAACGTGGCCCTGTAGCAGCCGTTGGTTGCTTCACCACCATTGCCCGTTGGCAGTGCACAACACTCATCGACATCGTTCCCTGCTTCCTCACGAGATGCCCCATAGCTTTCGATGAGCATCTGGATCACGTCTTCTCGTGCCGCACCAGCATCCTTCATCGTCCAGTGCCTAATGGAGATGCCTCGCATGCCTGAGTGCCGTAGATCCTTGGAACCCGGGGTGCAACAGCACAGAGCACCTCATACGGTATGGTGCCCACACGCTCTGCAACCAGATCTGCACGTACAGTTCCCGTAGGCTCATCACCGAAGATGCACGCAGCATCCCCGGGCTTCACCTCCCCGGCCTGGGAGATGTCACAGGTGAGCTGGTCCATGCTCACTCGTCCAATGATGGGACATGACGCATCTCCCAGCACGACGACTCCCGTGTTCGACTGGAGCCTGTGCACACCATCCGCATATCCGCAGGCTACTGTGGCAACCCGTGTCGTGCGGGTCGCAATCCAGGTCCGTCCATAGCCCACTGCAGCACCCTTGGGGATATCCTTCACCCGTGTCACGAGTGCATGCATGGACATGACAGGCTTCAGCCCGAGCGATGTATGAACGGGAGGATATCCATACAGTGCTATGCCTGGCCGCACAATATCGTGGTGGTACTCAGGATACCGGAGTAGGGCTGCACTGTTTGCACAGTGCACGAGAGCATCGGGAAACGCGTCCTGAAAGGGAGCAATTCTCCGAGTGAAGACTTCATGCTGCTCCTCCGAAAAGGAATCGAATGGAGCATCCGCATCAGCAAAGTGCGTGAAAAGTCCTGCACACTCGACAGCATCGGTGGCACTTCGGAGCAGATCGAGGATATCCCTGCATTCCGCTGCAAGAATGCCAAACCTTGACATTCCAGTGTCAAATTTCACATGCACCCGTGCATGTCCGCGTCGAGAACTCCGGGCAACAGCAATGACCTCCTCGAGAAACGGCACATCACTGACTGTCATGTCGATATGCTGCGCAATGAGGGATTTGATGTGATCCCTGTGAGTCCAGCCCACATTGAGAATGCGCTCCTCCCTGCCAAGCCTTCTCAGCTCCAGAGCCTCTTCTGGAGATGACACGCCAAACCAGGTGCATCCCCCTGCTGCAGCTTCTTCCGCAACAGCATCAACACCATGACCGTACCCGTTCGCCTTGACCATGGCCATGACTGCAGCGTGCTCATGCACACTGCCAACAAGAAGAGCTGCATTTGCCCGCAGCTGTGCACGATCAACAGTTGCCCACTTCATTGGAGGACCGCTGGGCTCTGTCATGCGTCCTGCCGAGCTCCAGCATTCCGGAGTGCTTCAATCACTTCCGGAAGTGACTCAATGATGTCTCGTGCAAGGATTCCTGCCTCGCCACGATGCCGTGCAAGTGCGAGGCCTGCCTCTGCATGTATGACAACGCTGCTCACAGCAGCATGGAACGGTTCCTCTCCCTGTGCAAGGAGCGAGCCAATAATCCCTGCAAGCACATCGCCAGAGCCGCCAGTTGCAAGAGCGGGGACACTGTACGGAGAGATGTAGAGCTGTCCATCCGGATGGGCAATAACAGTATTGGCTCCCTTCAGCACTGTGATGCACTGGAACATGGCTGCTGCCTCACGTGCTGTCGCCTCACGATCTCCCTGCACCTCCGATACTGTGCAGTTGAGCATCCTCGCCATCTCGCCTGGATGCGGGGTAATGATGACTGGACAGCCCCTGTCATGAAGCTGCTCATGGACCTTCCCGTGAGCAAGGACCTGCAGTGCATCCGCATCGATGACAAGGGGAATGTGGAGATCTGCAGACAGGAGCTGCCGAATCCCCTCCGAAGCTTCCTGCTCCTGGCCAGCTCCCATGCCAATCACGAGTGCATTCGCCCTGTCGAGATACCGGCTGAGGACAAGTCCAATTCCCTCCTGCGTCAGAACACCGCGATGGGCATCAGGGAGTGGCGCAATCATTATCTCGAGTGCCCACGAAGCAATCCTTCCAACTATGCTGTCCGGTACGCAGAGACGGACAAGTCCGCTTCCAGCCCTGCCAGCAGCAAGTGCAGCAAGCATTGGAGCACCCTGGAATTCCCAGGAGCCGCCAACTACGAGTGTCAGGCCAAACGTTCCCTTGTGCGCTTCCCTGAGCCGTGGTGGCAGGGAGAATGCTGCAGGAAGCTCCATGCCACTCCACCAGGCATGCTCCCCGGAATACGCAACATCAACGACGACAGCGACTGCAGCATCCTCTGAATGGCTGAGAGAGAGTGCGAACGGCTGACGGTTTCCATTGATGGCAATGTATGGCGCACCCCCTGAGGTCCGTTCCACAGTAATGGCATGGAACGGTGGGAGGACTGCGTACTGCCGTGCACCAAAGACTTTGCGCACAGCCTCCTTTGCTGCCCATCGTGCTGCAAAGCGCTCAGGATGGCCCTTGCAGTACTCCTGCTCCTCACGGGAGAACACCCTGTTGGCGAAGCGTGGCTGTGCAGCAAGCAGCTGTGCAACACGTTCAACAGAGACGGTATCGATCCCGATTGCCTGATCCGGGTGGGCATCGCGAATGATGCGATCCCGTTCGCCTGTCATTCCACAGTCACCGACTTCGCAAGGTTCCGTGGCTGGTCGACATTGCATCCCCGTTCCACTGCGAGGTGGTAGGCAAGAAGCTGGAGTGGCACCACTGCAACGAGCGGTGCAAGGAATGCATCGACTGCTGGGAACCTGATGATGGATGTGTCCGACACTCCAGGAACGTCCTCCATGTCCTCAGGAATGACTGCAATGACTGGAGCATCCCGTGCAACGACCTCCTGGATATTGCTCACCATCTTGGCATATGTGGCCTTCTGGGCTGCAATGGCAATGATGGGAACATCAGCAGAGAGAAGCGCAA
Organism: Candidatus Dormiibacterota bacterium; assembly: GCA_027451645.1. Classification (GTDB taxonomy): domain Bacteria; phylum Chloroflexota; class Dormibacteria; order Aeolococcales; family Aeolococcaceae; genus JAJZLL01. The sequence goes on from DAIDIX010000011.1 coordinate 8,242, forward strand.
TGGGACCGTGCTTGAGCTCCCCTGCAGGATATGCCTCAGCATGAATGTACGACACTTCCTTCAGCTTGAGTGCTCCCTCCAGTGCAAGGAGGACATCCATTCCCCGGGCTATGTAGAGCGCACTCTGCACATGTGCAAGTTCCTTTGCAAGCATGACGATCTGGGGTTCAACATCGAGCACCTTCTCGATGGCATCTGGAACAGCAAGCAGTTTCCTCCCCCACTCCTGTGCTGTCTCTGGTGCAATCTCTCCACGCTCTCGGGCAAGCCAGAGGCCGAAGAGAAGGCCACAGGCCTCCTGGGTGATGAAGGTCTTCGTTGCTGCAACGCCAATCTCTGGGCCAGCCTGCATCATGATGGCTCCATCTGCTGCACGTGCAATCGCACTTCCCACCACATTTGTGATGGCAACGACTGTAGCACTGCAGCGATGCGCCTCAAGGACTGCAGCCAGAGTGTCTGCTGTCTCTCCTGACTGGGAGACGGCAAGAACTACGGTATCCGGTCCAACAGGACCGTGGTAGTATCGGAATTCGCTTGCGACTTCGATCCGTACGGGAATGCGTGTGTGCTGCTCGAGTGCATACCGGGCCATCATCCCTGCATACAGTGCAGAGCCGCAGGCCACGATAATGACTTCCGATATCGGGTGTTCCAGGTCCATGAGCCTGGCAGGCATGTCCTGCAGCACGATGGTGCCATCATGCTGGACACGCTCCCGAAGGGCATTCCTCAGTGCTTCAGGCTGCTCAAAGATCTCCTTGAGCATGAAATGGGGATATCCGCCACGCTGAACCTGCTCTGCATCCCAGGTGACCTCCACCATTTCCGGTGTCGCTGGAGAATTCGTTGCAATGGTGCGGACCACATAGTCTGCACCATGCACCTCGACAAGCTCCCCATCTCCAAGAATGACAACGGAGGTCGTATATGGCAGCAGTGCAGTGATGTCACTGCTGATGATGACCTCATCCTCACCCCGGCCGAGAACGAGTGGTGCATTGAGCCGTGCACCAACGAGCGTGTCTGGCTCCCTGGCACTGACAACGACAATTGCGTATGCACCCTCCACACGGAGGAGTGCCTTCCGCACTGCATCAGCAAGGGTGGCATGTCCCGTGTATGCATCCTCGATGAGATGCGTGAGCACCTCGCTGTCTGTATCGCTGACAAACGTGTGACCCTTCGCAGCGAGTTCAATGCGGAGATCCCGGAAGTTCTCGATGATGCCATTGTGGATGACGGATATCGTACCGGTGCAGTCCTGATGGGGATGCGCATTCTCCACTGATGGCCTGCCATGCGTTGCCCACCTCGTATGGCCAATTGCAGTATGGCCAGTGGGCATGCCCCGGAGATCCAGGGCAGCAGTGAGTTCCTGCACCTTGCCATGGCTCTTTACGATGGTCAGTGTCTCGGGAGAGTCCTGCTCGAGCACTGCAAGTCCTGCAGAATCATACCCGCGATATTCGAGCCGTTCAAGGCTCTCGAGAACAACTCTGGTAGCACTTCTGCTGCCTGAATAGCCGATGATTCCACACATGATGTCAGTGTAACGTGTGCGTTGGCAAATGAGTTACCAGATGCGCCTGCTGCTAGGGACTTGGTGAAGGAGAAGGCGATGAACTCTGCTGGGGAATCTGCTGCACTGTCACCTGCACCTGGACTGTGCTGGCTGAAGACGATACTCCCTGAGGAAGCGTGAGCGGAACAGTGACCTGGGTTGTTGCAGTCAGTCCGTTCACATCAACGATCCCTGTATGGACCTCATTGAGATTCGCGAGTACAGCCTGTGATCCATTGAGCGTGACAATCTGCGGGTTGACGATGATGCCAGTGATCTCATAGCCGTTGGCAACAACACCTGCAAGGGTTGGAACGACTGCACTTACGCGGGAGGTTGTTGTCGCAGCAATGGACACGCTCACTGTAGTCGCACTTGGCGTGAAGGAAGCATTGGCAATCGGCACTCCTGCACTGTCCAGCACGCTCACTTCCTCAACCTGCTGGACAGATGTCGTGATGCTTGAGAGGCTGATGGATGCGACTGCCTTCGCATGTGATGCCTCCCGCTCTGGCAGGGTCACGGAGATGGATGATGGACTCGCTGACGTATGCTGCACGATGTAGCCTGCGGGAGGAGCAGCTGTGACTTGAATGGTGATGGGAAGGGTTGCAGTTACGAGCTTGTCGACATCTGCAGTGACTGCTGACGGGATGCCCTCAAGCTCAACATGCGCATCAGCATTGGTGACTGCTATGGGAATGTCATGGATTCCAGGTGACGCAACATGCGCATAGTCGGGCGTCACAGTAAGATCCGAGGTGCGGAATGCAAGAACATTGTCACGTGTTCCCAGCACTGTGATCGTGAGATCGGGAATTGGGTGGACGAGCACAAACCCCTCCGGCAGGAGACTGGATTCCTGCGGGACAGGAATGCCCAGTGTCACTGCATCAGGAGGATTCTCGGAATACACGACACCACTCCACCCCACAAGTGCAACGATGAGTGCAATGAGCTTGAGCCAGAAATGGTTCCTGACAAGCGAGGTCATCCACTTCATGAGTGCACCTCCTCGGGCTCAGCATGGTCGGGCACTTCCCTGCTGCTTCCTGTCCTCAAGAATGCAAACTCACGTTCGAGCGTTTCCCGCAGTGTGCCAAGGCTCAGATTCATGTGCAGCTCCCCCCGCCGTGCAATGGCAAGGGAACCCCGCTCCTCACTCACGACAAGAATGACTGCATCACTCTCCATGCTAAGACCAAGTGCTGCTCGGTGCCGTGTTCCATACCGCTGTTTCTCACCCTTGGCGATCTGTTCAGGAAGAGGCAGAACACAGCCTGCTGCAAGTATCCGGCCATCTCGCAATATTGCGGCTCCATCATGGAGCGGAGAATTGGGATAGAAGATGGAAAGGAGCAGTTCCCGAGAGAGTGCAGCATCGATGCGAACTCCTGATGACACAATCGTTTCCAGTCCTGATGTCTGCTCCAGTACGATGAGTGCACCCCAGCGGTTTTCCTGAAGCTGTGCTGTCGCCTGCATGAGCTGCTCAAGCATTCTCATGCGGTCTGTCTCACGGTGCCTGTGTATCCGTACAGCTCCGAGTCCCCCAATCTGGTTGAGTGCTCGCCGCAGCTCTGGCTGAAACAGGATGACGACAGTAATGACTATTGCCTGGATGCTGTTCGCGTAGATGAAGCTCAGGAGCCTGAGCTGGAGAGCCTGGGCAAGGATTCCAATGAGTGCAATGACAACAAGACCAAGAAGGATCTGGAAGGCCTGTGTATCCCTGATGAGCCTGAGGAGGAAGTAGAGCACAACTGCAACGATGAGGATATCGAGGACATCCTTCCAGCCAAAGTTCTCAAGGAAGATCTGAAGATTCCTGAGGAGTTCATGCACGGGAACTGTTCCCTTCTGCCTGTGAATGCCAGAGTGAGAGCATCATGGGATGTCCTGGCACACCACACCTGTACCAATATGATTGCATGCTGCCCAATCTTCGCGATGCCTGCTGTGCAATCCCGCTACTTGATGTACACATACGCCCGCTTTATGGCATTCCAGTCATCGATAGCCTGTGTCACTCCCCGAACAGCATGGAATTCAGGATCTGCAGTGAGATGGAGTGCAATGCCAGGAAGTGCAGAAACCTTCTCCTGGAGCGCTTTCTCCTCTGCAGCCGTTCCTGTGAGAACAACTCCGTGGGCATATGCCTCATCCCAAAGCTCGTGAGGGGACACATTCTGTACGTCCGAAATGAGTGCATGGAGACGGTCTGATATCTTCGCACCAGTCTCCGCTCCTCCTGCAGTGACACTCTCATCCCCCAACGAGGAAGCATGTGCTATGACAAACCCGTCTGCAATGAGCGAACAGTCCATGCGTGTTCTCTGACAGTCGAGAAGGACATATCGCGAAAGGTGTGCATGGGACTTCTGGAGCGCAAGCATGTGTGCAACAGGTAGATCCACCAGATATGCAGTGCGTGTGCCGAAGGAGGAGAAGACCTGGAGGAGCTGCCTTCGGGCACTGCCTGACACATCAGCCGCAACAGCACAGATGACCTCCGGACGGAATACCCTGCCACGGCCAAGGGAACGGATAACCACTTCACGAAGGAGCTGGTACACGCCGTCCCTGTCATGATGCTCAGTGCCAAGGAGTGGCCAGTGGATCTCCCACGACTCGGGATCCTCGGCATGGCGCATGAGTGCATCAGCACCAACGTAGTGCCGTGCACTTCCAAGGCGTGCATTGCGCACAATGCATGCTGGCATGGTAACCACCTTTCCTCCGAGACGGGTACATGTGCGAATCACCTCCCCCTCGATCGCGATGCCTACTTTCCTACCGAGCATGGTCATGTGCTCCTGGAGTGTAGTGCTGGCACTCAGTCACCAATGACAGACCGCATCCGTCCTGCAACATCCGTCGTTTCCTCAGTGTCTGATACCGTAATCCGTGCTCCAAGGGAACCAAGCTTCTTCTCAAACGACTCATATCCCCGGTGGAGATGGAAGATGTTCGCAAGAGTGCTCGTTCCGTCAGCACACAGTGCAGCAATGGCAAGCGCTGCACCACTCCGGATATCCGTAATGTTCACACTGCTTCCCCTGAGCACTGTCGGACCAGTGACAATGGCACTCCGGCCCTCGACTGCCACGTGTGCACCCATCTTGACGAGTTCTGGAACATGCCGGAACCGGTGCTCATACACAGCCTCGCTCACTGCACTTGTACCCTCTGCCTGAGTCATGAGTGATACATACTGGGCCTGGAGATCCGTGGCAAATCCTGGATGGGGCCACGTCGTGACATCCACGCCACGGAGCACCCGTCCTGCTGCATTGACACGTACATGATCTGCTCCCTGGATGACCTCGCAGCCAACTTCCCTGAGCTTCTTGATGAGCCAGGTGAGATCTGCTGGATCTGCAGCTGTGACAGTGACATCTCCCTTCGTTGCTGCAGCAGCAATGAGGTAGGTGCCAGCCTCGATATAGTCGGAGACGACAGCATGCCGCGTGCCATGGGGACGTCCCCTCACACCTTCAATCATGATGTGATCTGTTCCTGCTCCCTGGATTCGCACACCCATGCCTGCAAGGCATCGCGCAAGATCCACGACATGGGGTTCCCTGGCTGCATTCTGGATGATGGTGACACCCTCAGCACACGTTGCTGCCATCATGAGATTCTCTGTCCCAGTGACAGTTGGCATATCAAGCTCAATCCATGCACCACGAAGCTGTGAAGCACGAACGATGTACTCTGTCTCGTTCGTCTGCACCTCAGCCCCCATCATGCGGAGTCCTTCGATATGCTGCTCGACTCGGCGCACACCGATGTCATCTCCCCCAGGCTTTGCAACAACTGCCTCCCCGAGCCGGCCCACAAGAGCTCCCATGAGGAGAATGGATCCGCGGATCCGTTCAGCGAGATCATGACCCACTGTCGCAGAAGTGAGATTCCTGGCTTCAATGGTCCATGCATCCCCTCCACTCCGTTCCACTGTGCATCCTAGCGATGCAAGAATGTCTGCAAGGATCTCGATGTCCCGAATGTTGGGAACGTTGGTGAGAGCAACTGCATCATCGGTAAGGAGTGCAGCAGCCATGATGGGAAGTGCAGCGTTCTTGCTGCCGGACATTGCGACCTCACCGTGCAGTGGAGTACCACCCTCGATTGTCAGCTCGCCCATTCTGCCCTCCACATGTCTCTCAGCCCCTCATGGCGCTTGGTGTATATCATGAGCATAATGACTCCGGAACGTCCACTGCCATGTGGACTACAGGGAAGGAATCCACCATGACAGCTACTGCGATCCGTACGACTTCCGACATTGAAGCACTCCTTGGGAGCGATGCCTCGGATCTTCTCACCCACACATGCTCAACGATTGACAAGTCGAATCTCCATCTCCCGGGAGCGGACTTCGTTGACCGAATCTGGACAGTTTCTGACCGTTCCATCCGCGTGCTCCGGAGCCTCCAGACTCTCTTTGGGACAGGCAGACTCGCAGGAACTGGATATCTTTCCATCCTTCCTGTTGACCAGGGCATTGAGCACAGTGCTGGAGCATCATTCGCACCGGAACCACGGTACTTCGACAGTGAGGCAATCGTTGAGCTCGCACTTGAGGGTGGATGCAATGCAGTTGCCTCAACGCTTGGCGTTCTCGGCTCTGTTGCCCGGAAGTACGCCCACCGCATCCCGTTCATATGCAAGCTCAACCACAATGAGCTCCTCACCTATCCGAACCGGTTTGACCAGGTGATGTTCGCCTCAGTCGAGCAGGCATACGACATGGGTGCAGTCGCAGTTGGTGCAACGATCTATTTTGGCTCCGATGAATCTACCAGGCAGCTGCAGGAAGTCTCCCAGGCATTTGCAATGGCCCATGATCTTGGCATGGCAACAATTCTCTGGTGCTATCTCAGGAATCCCGCGTTCAGCCACGATGGTGTCGACTACCACCTTGCAGCAGACCTCACTGGCCAGGCCAACCATCTCGGCGTGACAATCGAGGCAGACATCATCAAGCAGAAGCTTCCCGAGACGAACGGAGGCTATAC
>DAIDIX010000012.1 GCA_027451645.1 Candidatus Dormiibacterota bacterium
AATAAATGGGATGGGCAGTTAAAAGCTGAATAGTTCGCAATTGTCCCGTACTTCACTGTAGAAGCGGATGCATCGAAGCTTGTTGGGGAGCCAGTAGGCTGTGGCGTTGCTGTAAACGATGCGACTGGTGCCTGGTCTGGAGGAATGCTGATGCCGTAGCAGGCACTGCAGCCAGTGACTGTCACAGCAGTCCCCTGTGCAAGAGTTGAAACCGTGATGGGGACCATGTTTGTTGCATTGACATCCCATACTGTCGTGCCATCCGGAGTAACTGCGTCACCAAACGCTGCTCCCAGGGACCCCCCGCTGATGCTTGCATCCGTGTTTGAGGATGTCGTCACATAGTCGACGTAGTACTTTGCAGGATGTCCAGCAGCAGTGTTCTCCGATGCGAACACCTTTGTGCCATCGGGAGTCATGGCCAGTCCATCAGGATATGCCCCACTTGTCGCAATTGCCGTCCCAGCAGTGTTTGTGGCAACAGTTATGGGCGTGATGGTATTCGAGCTGGCATTTGCAACGTACGCTTTCGTTCCATCCGGAGTGAACTGGATCCACTCGGGATGGCTCCCGACAGTAATTGGGGTCCCAACAGTATTGTTTGAGAGCGTGATGGGGTACACAAGCCCGCCTGAGTAGTCTGCAACGTATGCCTTCGTTCCATCCGGTGAGATAGCAATGTTGTATGCGCCTGTCACTCCTGTGATGGTTGTAGTGAGGGTGTTGGTTGAGAGATTTATGACACTCACTGCATTGCCAGTGTAGTCGGCTACATACAGCGTAGAGCCATTGGGAGAGACGGCAAGAGCGTCTGGCCCCATGTTCGTTCCGACAGTGATGGGAGTGCCAACCGCATTTGTGGCAGTCGTGATTGGAGTGACTGTCGTGCCGTTCGCAGTAGCTCCGTAGTTCGCAATCCATGCAGTCGCAGCATTCGGCGTAAACGTGATGGCAATGGGATAGTTGATGTTCGCACTCGTGATTGTCGTGGCAGTAGATGTCGTGAGGTCATATGCAATGACTGACCCTGCAGAGGTGAAGTTCGGAAGGTATGCAACAACATCCGATGTTCCAGCCCGAACGACAGGCACATCGGGCAGCGATAGCCCAACAGCTACCGACATTATCGTAATGAGAATTCCTACAGTGAACTTCAATCCACTAGTGAGTCTTCTCGAGACCACCATCTTCACGTCAGCCTCATTGTCATCTTGGGAGACCGAAAGTGTCTGGAATCTCAGCAAATCTTTACAGACCCTCCACACTTCAGTCGCAGAGCAGAGCCTCATATCGCAATGCGCTGGCATCCACCATGTTTCACATCGTGCTGCTCCATGACATGTAACGCACACGTGAACTCGATACCTGCGGGTGTAACAATACGCATTTGAACTTGGCAGATCGCGGCAGAGGACGTACTATACGGACAGTCCCAAGTTCAACGTGTGCGAGGCAGGTCATGCCTGTCCCAGAGTGTGTGGTGTGAGGAGACAAGCTATGGAACGAACATCGAAAACGAGACGGTACCTCCATGGTCCGCTCGTTAGAGCTGCCGGAGTAGCAGCTTTAGCTGCTGCAACGCTGGTTATTGGCTCAATTCCGGCTAAGGCAGGAACAACAACCAGTGCAACACTGACAATCTCGGCTGCAACAGGTGGAGCTCTGAACCTTTCAGTACCAGCCTCACTAGCCTTTCCTGGTGTCACGCTCAACGGTACTGCGCAAACATCGTCCGCAGCGTTTCCCGGATGTGCAGCTAATTCAGGTGCTCCATGCGCAAATGGCGTAGATGTCAATGACACTACTGGATCTGGTGCAGGTTGGAATGTTCAGCTTAGCTACAGTCAGTTCACCACTACTGCGTCTAATACACTTGCTGCAAGCGGTACACTATCTGAACAGTCTGCGCCAGCCTTTGTCTGTGATACAACAGGATGTTCTGATGCTGCAAACAGTGCCATTGTGACTCCTGTTGCACTTACCGCTGGAACCGCATCACCAATTCTCGATGCAGCGGCTGGAACGGGCGTGGGAGATCAGAACTCTACCTCTAATTTCCAGATAGCAATACCTCCAACCACAGTGGCAGGGTCTTACAGCTCAACCTTTACCTTCACGATCGTCTCTGGACCGTAGGTTGGCATAGCCCTCCGCCTATTGTTTTGAACAAACAGACACGATGAATTGGCGAGAACGTTCTGATAAGCTCAAAGAGCGTTCTCGCTATTCATTTGTGTCACATTCGAATTGAACATAAACAGCATGAGAATTCATTTCCCCTTTCGAGTGCAAAAGTCCTTCCGCCTACAACTACCACGCTCTTTCTTCTTGGCGGTCATCATGTGCTCTGTAGCAGCAGGAGTGATTAGCGCTCCTCGTGTCGGACTTGCTGCATCGACTGGGCTTAACAGCATAGCCGTGAAGCCATGCACTTTTGATCCGAACAACCCCCTTACCCGCTCATATTTCATACTCCAGCTCAAACCTGGAAGTAGTTACACCAACTGCATTCAGTTTTTCAACAACACTAGTGGGTCTCTTCCCATTACCATTGGCGCTGCTGATGCATTTACTGCAGCGTCGACAGGAACAGTGTACAGTGGCCAGGGTCAGCAAAATACCCGTGATGGAAAATGGATCACCATAGATGGGCCAACTATAAGAACTGTTGCTGCATCGGGAAGTACTTCGGTGCAATTCACTATCCACGTCCCAGCGGATGCAGCCCCTGGTGATCATCTTGCTGGTATTCGTGTCACATCGGGTCGTGAAGGCAGTGGCGGGAATAAGGCAGTCAATGTGCATGTTGCCGTTGCTGCCACTGTGGGTGTGCTCATGATTCTTCCAAATACCACCACCACTACAGCAAACTTCAGTCTTGCTGTGTATGGCGCCAGCATTACGCCCTTTCCAGGACTCAATACGGCGTCAATCCTCATTCCCATGGAAGATGTTGGTCTCCTTTACGGAAAACCGTATCTAACGTTGACACTCATGGGCCAAAATGGTTACTCCAAAACATTGTCACGACAACTTTCCACAATGCTCCCTGGCAACCTAATCAACTATCAATGGTCTTGGCCGACAAGTCTTGCAACCGGTACATACACTGTTTCAATACATGCAAGTTGGAACAACAGTACATCAGGAAGTGGCACAAACTCTGGAAGCATCTCCAAGACGTTCACAACAACGCTGAAAGCCCCACTGCAAAGCTCATCAAAAGGCAAAATCGTAATTGTGCAATCCACAAATCTTGGTCTCATCGGAGACTGGTGGTTCTGGGCATCAATAGTCGGTGGACTTCTTGTCATAGTTCTTGCCATCATTCTTATCCGCCGGTTTCTCAGGAAGCGAGCAGAAAAGAAGGCTCGGCCACATCTCGAAAATCGGCTTCGTTCTCTTTAGGACATCTTTGAAACGATCCTCCACTGAGGAAGTGTTCTATCCATAATCACGTAGCCTGTAGGGTACGCAGCAATGATCGTTTTTGTATCCCCCGGCACTTGCTTCACTTGCCATCATTCCCCTGAAGAAGTGTGGACTCTCTCATACATCACCGGCATGTGGTCCCTGTACACTGGTGCCCCAGCTGCCTCGCTTCTCTCCCCGAGCATTCCTCATCAGCATGACCGGGAGCAACGACCAGCTCAGACTGCTATCCGAAACGCTGCATACCGACTCCCACAATGTTCCTCATATTCTGCATATTCTGTTACGAAGCATCAGCATTCATGTTCCTACTGTGGACGAGCCCGTAACGCTGCATCCGTCTCAACGCGTGTTCCCGATGTTGAAGAGATAATCAAATGGTGAAGCATCCCACGGTTGGTCGCTTACGAAGACTTGTCCTTGCTTTTGTCCTTGCTGGCATTGGAGCCTTGCAGGTCAATGGGTTTCAGCCTGTGCTTGCTGCCTCATGGACTGTCATCACCTCTGCCAACAGTGGTGCAAACACCAACTCACTTCACGGCGTTTCCGTCGACTCCTCATCCGATGCCTGGGCTGCAGGGCAGTATTACAACGGCTCAGCCATGCAGCCCCTTGTTGAACACTATTCAGCGGGAACATGGTCAGTAGTCACCCTTCCTGCAATCAGTGTCGTCATCGGAGGGACAACATATACAGGGAGCGGTGGTTACCTCTACAGCGTTGATGCCATAAGCTCCACTGATGTCTGGATTGCAGGAGCCTTTGTCGACACTGGATCAGTAAGTGGGAAACACCCTGATATTCCCTATGTGCTCTACTACAATGGCTCCACATGGACCCAGGAGGGAGCCCCCTGTCCTTCCGTGGGAACTGCCAAGAACTGTGTCCCCCTCGGAGTCTGGGGCAACAGTGCCAGTGATGTATGGGTGACAGGATGGTATCAGGAGTCCTCCGGACAGGATGGTGGGTTCATGGATCAGTGGAATGGGAGCAGCTGGATCAGCAATGCTCCGACTCCTGCAGTAAATCCCACCCAAAACCATGTCCTCAGTGGCATCTCTGGTGACTCGAGCGGTGATGTCTGGGCAATTGGCTACAACAGTACGGCAACGTATTCCTACGGCGTTGAATGGAATGCAGGTACGAGCACGCTTTCCGAGGTCAGTGGGATCCAGAATCCAAACGCGTTCACGGAGCCACAGGCAGTGGCTGTCGTTTCCGCAACGGATGTCTGGATTGCAGGCGTACAGGGTAGTGCCCCAAATCAGACACTCGTGGAAAACTACAACGGTACAGCATGGTCAGTCGTCTCGACTGCAAATCCCGGAGGAGCAACTGTCACAAACTACCTCAATGCCATTGCAGCAAACTCCACAGGAGTGTTTGCTGCAGGCTGGTACTCGAATGGAACTGTCAACCAGACACTCGTTGAACAGTACGGAGGAACAAGCTTCACCCAGTCCACGACAGTCAATCCTGCTGGCGGAACAGTGACCAACCAGTTTGAGGGAGCTGCCATCGACAGCACTGGTGACGAATGGGCTGTGGGCTGCCAGGGCTCAACTTCATCGTGCGCCACCTCAACAACCCCCACCACCGGTCAAACAACACTCACAGAGGAGCTTGCAGGATCTGCTGGACCATGCAGTGGCGGATCCCTCTCCCTTTCCGTTCCTGCATCCCTCGCAATTCCAGGTGTCACTGTCAATGGGTCCTCCCAATCGACATCAGCCAGCATGACAATTACTCCAAGTGACCTAACTGGTTCAGGAGCAGGCTGGAATGTGGCAGCAACGTCCACCACATTCAACAATGGAAGTGGCGCAACACTTCCTACTACTGCAACACAGGTCACTGCTGCCTCTGCTACTGCTGCCACGGGCAACTGCAGCCTTCCCACCAACCTTGTCACCTACCCGACAACGCTGCCCGCTGGTTCCACACCTCCCACTGCTGCAGTCATCTATAACGCAAACACTGGCACAGGCGAGGGCCCCTCCAACGTGGCCCTGACATTCACTCTCAATGTTCCTGCAGGCGCTCTACCAGGAACCTACAGTTCCACCTGGACGTTCACCATAGCGAGTGGGCCATAGCCATACATCGGGCTATATGTGACAGGAACGCTATTCGTGTTCAGCACATTCATGCAGGGAAGTTTCGCCTTGCTGGCTGTGGAACCCTGCTCCACACTGCACAATAGGCATGAGATTCACTGCGAACAGTCGCCTTCCAAACAGCTTTCCACTGACTTCCGGGGCCACCTACACGTTATGACTCAGCACTCAGCTGATCATCAGGCAGGAATTCCTGTAATGGCTCCTGTGGCATGTCAAGCAGCTTCCGGATTGTGTTGAGCATGGTCTTGAGCGGTGCAGGCTTGGCAATGTACTCGGTTGCACCTGCATCAAGTGCACGCTGCACATCCTGGCTGTCCGACTTTGCACTGAACATGATGATGGGAAATGCTCCCCAACCATCATGGGATCGTACTGATGCACAGAAGTCTATGCCATCCATGTTCGGGAGCATGACATCCAGGATCATGAGATCAGGCAGAGATTCCTCAAGCGCATGCATCGCATCATCGGCATCCATGGCAGTTCGTACTGCAAAGCCGGAAATGTCGAGGAATTGCTGCAGCAGCTGGATGATACGGGGATCATCATCGACCACAAGAATCTCAGGTGTATCTTTCATGCAGAAAAAGTCCTTCATCACGACTGAAGACGAGAAAAAATGGGCGAACTCGTGAGCATTGTATACCAATAGCAAGAGAAGGTCCCTGTATGTGCTGCATTTGTTGCAGGACTGTCAGAGGAAGCAGGGCGCAGGTGTACATTCTTGCTGGGTCTGGCTCCACCACACTCTCATCCCCCCCCATTACGTGGACAGGGCAGCGCATCAACAGATCGCTGCCCTGTCCCTAGAGGCATTGCTATGCGAGGAAGTTCCTTTTCCTCCGGAATCCCACTGCTCCAAGAAGAGCAATGATTCCAAGACCTGCAAGAAGTGCTCCAGGAAGGATCATGCCTCGTCCAAGACTGCTGTGATGGAGTCCTGTTGCTGGAACAGGCACTGCCTGGTTCACTGTGATGCTTGCTCCCTGGACTGCTGAGGTGAAGTTTCCATCCCCACTGTATGCTGCAGAGAGCGTCACTGGCGTACCCTGTGGCAGGGCTGTCGTTGTGCAGGTCGCTGTCCCTGCTGCACTCACTGCAACATTCTGGCATCCCGAGATCGCAGCACCGTTCGCTGTGAAGCTCACTGTTCCTGTCGGTGTTCCGGATGTTGTCGACGTGACTGTTGCCGTGATGGTTGCTGACTGGCCAACCGTAATCGTTGCGGGAGCTGCTGCCACTGTCATCGACACGCTTCCCTTCGCAACACTCACATTTGCATTCGCTGTCCCTGCAAGGAATGTCGTGCTTCCGCTGTAGCTTGCCTGCACCACTGTCGGAGATCCGACTGCCAGAGCTGTTGTTGTGCAGGTTGCCACTCCAGCTGCATTGAGTGCGAGGTTCTGGCATCCCGCAATGGGTGTGCCCGGATCCGAAAGGGACACCGTTCCTGTTGGAGTTCCGTTTGCACTGTTCTGTGCACTCACTGTCGTGGTGAGGGTGACACTCGACCCGTATGTCGTGCTTGCTGGAGCGGCTGACACACTCATGGAGATGGGATACGCAAGCTGCAGGGAGAGTGCTGAGGATGTGCTCGCGCTGTTCGCAGTGTCTCCACTGTACGATGCTGTGAAGGAGTAGGTTCCCGGCGTGTACGTATTGGCAGGAATCGTGTAGGTGACACTGTTCGTCGACCCGAGTGTCACTGTGCCAAGGGTTGTTGCTCCTTCCTTGAAGGTCACTGTGCCGCTTGGTGCTGCACCATTGTTCACTGCTGCTGTGAGGGTGATGGCTCCTGCAGTCGAGGCAGGCGAGGTGACACTGCTTGTGAGTGTTGTCGTTGTCGTGTACTGCGAGACAAGAACGTAGGTCACAGCAGCGTCTGAACTTGTACCGATGCCTGTCACTCCGTTGAGATATCCCGTGCCTGAGGGATCCACCATCTCAAGTGGTACAGCAGCATATTTCGCTGCAACTCCCGTTCCTGAAGGTCCGTCGCCTAGCTCGCCAAAGGCGTCATCTCCGCCCCAGGCGAAGACATGTCCGCCTCCATCGATGGCGTACGCATTCTCGTTGTACTGGTCTCCTGCAACCGAGACAATACCCGAGAGGAAACTCGTGCAGGGATATGCAGTCTGCCCCGGAGCACAGACTTCCACAGGGGATGTCACATACTGGTTTGTTGCAGGGAGTGTCTCATTGTTGCCAAGGATGCTCATGGTTGAGGAGGAACTGGAGGATTCATTGTTCATGCTGCCCCATGTATACACATTGCCTCCCACAACGGCAAGACCCTCGTAGGAGCCACCTGCAATATCTGTCACATTCGAGAGATATCCGGTACCGCCTGGTCCTTCCACCTCGACAGGAACATCGGAGTTCGTCGTCGATCCATTTCCAAGTTCACCAGAACCGTTGTAGCCCCAGGCATACACATTTCCTGATGTCGTGAGTGCGTATCCTGTTGAAGGTGAGTCACTGCCTGAGCAGTCGGAGCCCGCTGCAGCAATCCTGCTTACTGTCACACCTGCTGGCAGGCTCACCTGGACTGGTACATCCGTTGTGGTAGTGAACGATCCATTCCCAAGCTCACCGTCCTTCCCATATCCCCATGCGTACACCGATCCGCTCGATGAGAGTGCGTACACGGTATCGCATCCTGCTGCAAGTTCTGTGATATTGGAAAGAAATGATGTGCACGGTGCTGAGGCGCCAACTGCACAGACCTCAGCTGGAATGGACACATTGCTCATTGCTCCATTGCCAATCTCTCCAGCAAACCCCTCTCCCCATGCATATACATTGCCACTGGAGCTCAATGCGAGAGATCCGCCCCAGTTGCTGGTCATGGCAATCTGGGTGATGTTGGAAAGATAGGAGGTGCACCCGGCTGACGTGCCAGGAGCACAGACCTCAACAGGAGATGTTGTTGTTGTCCCTGTCGTTTCTCCTATTCCAAGGCCACCGTAGCCCGAGTCATCTCCCCATGTGTAGACGTTTCCCTGGGCAGTAAGCGCTTCTCCTACTGCATAGCTCGCATTTCCAAGCTGGACAACATTCTTCAGGAACGATGAGCAGGGAGACGTCTGGCCCACACTGCACACCTCAACCAGAGACTTGGAGGTCGTGCCAAAGGTAGTGCCGTTTCCAAGTGCACCACTTCCCACAGAGTACACAACGCCCGAGGGAGAAGCTGGAAGGGTAATGGCTCGTGCCGGCATTTGTCCTGCAATGAACACACTTCCCGCCAAGGTGATCGCAACAAGCATGCCTGCTGCTTTTCGTATTGTCCGTGTCATGCCCATGCCTTCTCTCCCATCATTCATCTGCCATCTGCTCAATCTTTGATTCGAACATCCTTTGAGAACTTAGGATACCAGACGGATTGCGCAGTGGTCGTAGCAGCATGAAATGGCACTCAGCAGGTGCTGCACTGTGCTCCATTAGAGACTGGCTGTGCCATTCCATACGGGGATCCTGTTCCAGTAATCACGATGTCCCGGAGTATGTTCCATTGTCCCCAGTCCACATAGCCGCTCCAGTCAACCGAGAAATATCCCGGGCTTACTGGCGTGAGCACACCATAGCGATGGATGGCATATACTTCTCCGTTCACGCTGTGGAGAGCTATATACGACTGTATGTTCGGAGTGAGGGATGGAGGATTCGAGAGTCCAGAGACCGTTCCTGCAGTGTGAATGCCTCCGTATGCATCGATGACAGCAGCACCGACAGGAGTGCCCGTTCCTGAGAGATCGACAATGAGTCCCCTCGCCACATCGGATCCAAAGTACGGAAGACCGGATGGTAGGGCTGGTGCACCGCCCCATGGGTGTATTCCTCCATAGCCGTCAAGAAGATATCCCATGGTGCAGCTGACATTTCCTGCACCATCTGTGCCCGTGCAGACCATGGACCGGGCAATATCCCAGCCTGGCCAGTAGGCAGGACTTGCCACTGGTGCAGCCGAGCCCCAGGCATGGATTCCTCCATATCCATCTAGGGTCCAACCACCCGAGCCGTCCTGCTTCACGACAATGCTTCGTGCAATGTCCCACCCTGGCCAGTACGGAGCACCTGACGTGTTGAGCACAACATTGCCAAACGGATGGAGACCGCCAAACCCATCGAGAACGACTCCTCCATCACGTCCCTCGAGATCATAGAGGGCAGCACGCGCTTCTGAGGATACTGGCTGGGAAGAAGTAGAAGCTGCAGCGTTCGAGACGAGGACGACATCACGAAGCACATTCCAGCTTCCGTAGTCGGAATATCCATTCCATGTGGGATTGAGGCTTCCTCCCGAGAGGTCAGTCACAATGCCAAATGCACTCACAGCGTAGGGAACGCCACCAATGTCATGAAGCTGCATGTAGACATTGTGCTGTGGCACATACGCTGGTGCAGCAATGGCTGGCACAGCACCGAAGGGATGGATCCCTCCCCAGGCATCAAGGACATAGCCCCCATCAGGTACTCCAGAACTGTTGAGGTGGATATCGAGACCGCGTGCAACATCTGCACCAGGCCAATACGGACTCCCCGAGAGTGCAGGTGCATCCGGTCCAAAGGGGTGGATGCCACCAAAGCCATCGAGAATGTAGCCGGAATGCTCATCTGGAAGGACAACAAGAGCACGGGCAATGTCCCAGCCTGGCCAGTACACAGGAGCGGAAATCGCTGGAGCTGCTCCCCACGCATGGATTGCACCGTAGCCATCGAGGGTCCATCCACCGACACCGCCAGGAAGTGCCACTGCAGCACGTGCAATGGGAAATCCTGGCCAGTATGGAGCGCCTGCAGTATTCGCAAGGATGTCACCATAGGAGTGGATGCCTCCATACGCATCAAGCGTTATTCCTCCAAGCGTCGGTGGTGGATCGGGAGCACCAGGCACGCCTGCTGATCCCGCAAAGGCCCGGACGCCATAGGCAAGAGGTGCAAGAAGGAGACCGTCCCCAGCAGCGACTGCCGGGAATGACGAGGGTTCACTTCCAAGCGAAAACGTGACTGCTGCATTTCCTGTCGAAGGCGAGAGTCCGTATAGCGTTCCTGCTCCAATTGTCCAGACGAGGCCACCAGCAACTATCGGGGGATCACCCGCTCCCGTTGATGTCTGCCAGAGAATCGAGGCCCGGGCAGGGTTGAGAGCAGTCTGCACTGCAGTAATTCCCCCCTGGCAGGGGACATACACGATGGAACCCGAGATCGCATTTCCCCCATCGACATTGGCGCCAGGACAGATGGGGATCGACTGGAGATCCCCTCCTATTCCTCCCAGGTGCGCACTGTTGAGGACGTACCCTGTCTGGCTTTTCCCTGCCTGGAAGACGATGCCGTTTCCAAGGAGTGCAGGAGCTGCGCTTCCGAGGTCACTGTCTGAGGCGTTGTCACTTGCCCACGAGGACGGTGCGAAGTACTGCAGGAGCTGCAGTGTTGGAGAGAGCTCCAGAACCCCATCAGAGTTGTCATACGGCTGCGAGGAGGAGGTTGTCGAGCCGTTCCCAGTTGCAACCCAGATGTTGCCACTGCTGTCGACAATGGGGGCTGCCCCTCCCATCCACACAGCACCCATGCTCTGCCCGGAAGAAGTCGCATCAACCTCAAAGTATGAAGGACTGCCTCCATTCTCAGGAACGGATGCGACCCAGCCATGATACGTGGCACAGTCGCCATCATTCCCACCGTAACCAAACACGACATGGCCACTAGTGATCGTGAGCGATGCCCTGTTGAGAACATTGAGGGGATTCTGCCCAGGAGGATCCACGGAAATGGGCTGCAGGAGGGAGCCGCCGTTATAGATATTGAGTCCCCAGAGACGGTGCATCGGCTGGCCAGCAACCATCTCGTCTGTCACAACGAAGATTTCGCCAAGAGATGCATCAATCACGGGTGTCGACGTAATGCCTACAGTTGGACTGATGTCCCCACAGGGAAGGTCCCCTGCGGGAACGGGAGTTCCAAGGTGGTCTGACCAGAGAACTGCACCCGTTGCTGCTGCAAGCGCATATACAGTGTCGTTTTCCGTTGCAACAAAGACCCGCCCCGTAGCCTCGAGCGGCTCGCCATAGACCTTGCCATCAAGGGTGGGAGAGCTCCACGCAAGAGAAGGAGATGTGAAGCTCACTCCCGATGTGTCCATGCCGGATCCACCTGCATCGTGGTGATACACCGTCCAGTCTGAGTTAGACAGGGCAAGCCGATGCGGAGTGCCCTGTGCTGCTGCAGGAGCACCCATGCCAAATACTGCAGCACTCCACAGCAGCATCACTGCAACAATCCGCTTCCTCATTCCAGCTCCTCCACGCCATCAGTGGCTCGATAGTACCACCAACTCCCATTTTCACTGCACGCTCTTCGAGGGGATTCCGCAGGGAAACACCGTATGCTCGCTACGTGGCACACATGGAACGGAAGAATGGCTTTCCCATGTGAAGCTACCGGGGAATGGTGGATGCTCCACTTTCCGCTGTGCAGGAGCATTTCTCGAGGACATGCTTCAGGAACGTGGAGGACGGAAATGAGTGAGGATTGACAGGGAGGAGACATCATCCCGACGTGTTCGCATCCTCTTTACAGCCCTGGATCTTCTCGGCAGCCCCACGTACTTTGGTGAAGCCCTGCTCGAGGCGTACGGCAGCAGGACACTGCTCACAATGACTGCTCCAGCCTTTCATGGATCGCTTGCAGCATGGAGAACATGGTGCAGTGTGGCGCTGGCGGATCGGGCACGGACCTTGGCAGATTCCCGTACTGCACAGGATCTTTCGTAGCTGTTCCAGTACCTTTCCGCAGCACTGCAGTAAAGCATCCGTTACAGCACCATCGCGGCTTCCATTCGTGCCGTAGGCTCAGGATATGAAGGAAGACCCAGTTTCAACCCTTCTCAGGGCCGTGCCACACCTCCAGCGCAAGCTTGTCTCTCCCTCTGTCGCAGAGTTCATTCTTACAGAGGGCAGTGCACTGTCATACATGGGAGCTGGTGCATTCAAGACTGTCCTCAGTCTCGATGATGCACGAGTGGCACGGGTTTTCCAGCACAGGTTCACAAGGGAGGAGGATCCGAACGATCCTTCCCATATACCGACTCCATTCGAGCTCCCTGTACGTGTCACCCGAACCTTCGAGAATGGCACCATTGTCGAGATCATGGACAGGCTCGATCCTGCTGAGGCGAGGGATGCTGAACATATTGTTGTCGTGCTTGGTGAGCTTGGACTCGAGTGGAATGACAGCAAGGCGCTCAATGCAGGAATTGAGCGCAGTCCCATCCCCCACATCCGGATCTTCGATGGCAGCATCACGGCAAACGACTTCCTCATCAATGCCAGGACCTTCACTGCCCATGACCGGGTGGGAAACCTCCTGTTCCGCATTGCTGCCATTGGAACACCTCCTGGGCCCGTGCATCTTTTCAGGTTCGACCCGGATGCGATGGAATTCGAAAAGCGCTATATTCCCGACCCTGACCTTGAACACTGCTTCATCGATGCACCATCGCTTACTGGCGTATGGCTGCAGTACTCCGGTCCCATCTTCGGGAAGCACATTGACATGCTTGAGGAGCTTTCCCAGTCGCTCCCATCAACCTCCATCCATCTCACAGATGGTCTCACTCCCCTCATCCGTGATGCTGCAACAGATCACCGGAACGATATGAAACGGATACCTCTTGCCAGGAGCAGCCATGAGTGGATGCGGCATCTTGCTGCGAGGACAGCAGTGACGGATTCCCTCCTTGCTACGCTTGCCAGTGATCCATCGCCACGCATCCGGGAACTCGTTGCAATGCGTGTGAAGAATGACAGCATCCGGGAACACCTCCTCCATGATCCCGATCTCGATGTGCGCATCGCTGTTGCAGAACATGCCGTTTCGGACACGCTCCGGACTGCCTATGCCCACGACCCTTCTGTCCGTCTCAGAATGGCAGCAGTTGGTGCCATGCGCTCGGACGAGGGTCGTGCATCGTTTCTCAGCGATGACTCCCCGTTTGTGCTCACTGCTGTGCTCCAGACTGCAGCTTCCGACACGCTCCGCGAGAATGCAGTCACGGACCCGCGAAGCGATATCCGGATGGCTGCACTGCGATATGCGACAACGGACACGTTGCGAAAGGCGTTTCTCCATGATCCGGACCGAAGCGTCCGGCAGGAGGCCTGCAGTGCGATCTGCAATCCTGCCTTTCTTGAAGAAGCCATACCCTTGGCAGATTTTCGGGACAGGCGCATGCTGCGGAGCCGTATCGCGGAACTTCGCACGCCAGTACGTGAACAGCAAGCACAGCAGGGACAGGGTGTCTCCTGACCGGGGAGCTAGGCAGTATCGAGGATGATCTGCTGCTGCCGGATCGAGGAGAGAAGATCCTTCGTTGTTGCGATCGGCGTTGCTGTGAGCTCTGACATGAGGGCAAGAATGCGGCGGTGCACAGGCTGCTCATGATCCTTCCCTGGGAGATACATGTTGAGCATGCGGACAAGATACGTTGGATCCTCAAGCTGTGCCACGACTGCAGGCTCTGTCATTGTTGTCGGATGCTTCGGGTGGTCGTTGGAGGAACGGAGCATCCAGAGCGACATCTTGAGAATGTCGAGAACACACGCAGGATTGTTCCGGGCTGCCTTGCGGAGATACTTTGCGTACGCTGCAGCATGACGGGACTCGTCTGTTGCAAGCGTCGTGAAGATCTGCCTGATGACTGGTTCCTCTGCACCTCCACTGAAGGCACGATACCAGTGCGCAAGCCGCTGCTCCCCACAGTAGTGCATCGTGAGCGTCTCCACTGCTGGACCCTCATCGAACGTAAGACGAAGTTTCGGAAGGTCTCCTTCCTCTATGGGCACCCCTATCCGCTCGAGGTACTTCCGCAGCACGAGATGATGCTTCATCTCCTCGTAGAACCATACGGATACGAAGCTGCAGAAGTCGATGTCCGCATAGAAATCCCGCAGGAACATCTCGGTCGCGTAGAGGGCAGACAGTTCCGTAAGACAGATCTGCGTGATGTCATGTACCCACTGGTCCGTAAGCTTTCCCTCATCAATGTCATCAAAGGGAATGTCA
>DAIDIX010000013.1 GCA_027451645.1 Candidatus Dormiibacterota bacterium
CATGCCTGGGAAGATGCTTCGATGATTGCACCACTCTCGCTCACGAGGTAGTCCTTCCCGTTCCTGACGAGGCGTAGGGCTGTCGGCCATTCATGGATCCGGATCGTCACAGCATTTGGAAGGGATGTGGTGACTGTGGCGGACTCTATCCATGGTGCACTGTTGAGCCGTTCCTGGATAGCGGATGTGTCAACAGTGAATATGCTGGAAGACGGTACATGGGCAACTGCAAGGATGTCCTGCTTTGTCAGGTACTGGGTTCCAACAACAGTCACTGTGCGGACATGAAACTGCGGCAGTGCGAGAAGCGCGACCACGGCAATGAGCTGGACAAGGAGCAGGCCAACTGCAATCCGCCGTCGACCTGTGCCAATGATCTCTCCCCACCAGAGGTGGGCCAGTTCCTTCCACCAGGTTACATGCCGGACACGGGAGGAAGCACGGTGCACTCCATCCTCAGGAACAACAAACCGCTGTACCCGACGTGGCGCATCGACAATGACAGATGCCAGTGCACGGCTCCGTGCACGACGGGCATCAGTCTCACTGAGCGGTGGCTTCATGCTGCTCCTTGGTACTACGTTGGAGTGCTAGATCGATAAGGAGTTCGCAGAGTGCAGGGAATGACACACCTGCTGCATTTGCAGCATCCGGCAAGAGTGACACTTGTGTCAACCCTGGAATGGTATTTACCTCGAGAACATGAGGTGTTCCCGAGCCATCGACAATCATGTCCGTTCTCGAGAGGTCACGGCATCCGAGTGTCGCATGCGCGAGAAGTGCTGCCTCCCTGCAGGCTGCAATGACTGGCTCTGGGAGCCGTGCAGGAATGACGTGCTCACTCGCTCCTGGAGTGTACTTTGCATCGTAGTCGTACACAGGATTGTGCGAGATGATCTCGATCGGAGGACAGACAAGTGCAGGAGCATTTCCGACAATCGCGACAGTAATCTCCATGCCCCTGATACATTCCTCGACGAGAACGTCTCCAAGGGGAGAAGCTGCCTTCCAGGCTGCCTCAGCTTCCTCAGGTCCACGGATGATGGAAAGCCCAATCGTCGAGCCGCCTCGCCTGGGCTTCACGACGAGTGGATAGCCATACGCTGCGCCAGCCTCCCTGACCTGCTGCACAGCATCCTTGGCATTCACGGGAATGCTGTGCCCACGGGGGAGATGAAGATCTGTTGTGCGGAGAAGCCGTTTTGCAAGAAACTTGTCAAAGCACAGGGCAGAAGCTGCCACATCACTCCCAACGTACGGGACGTGAAGAAGCTCGAGGATACCCTGTATGATGCCATCCTCCCCATATCTGCCATGGGCTGCAATGAAGGCAACATCGACATGGGTTTGAAGAAAATCGAGATCAAGGTCGGGAGTAATCTCATGCCGGGTAACCACATGTCCCAGTGCAGAGAGTGCGCCTGTAACCTGAGCTGAGCTCTCTGCACTCACCTCACGCTCTGCACTCTCCCCGCCCCACAGCACAGCTATTCGCAGGGAGTTCCTGGCGGATGTGGCTACTGTACCTCCACCCGTACGCATCACGGACTCTGTGGCGGATTCCTCAGTCATGATGCATCCTCCTTTGTGTGGGACATGCCGAGCATGACGATCTCTGGCTCGAGGTCGACTCCTGTCTCATTAAACACTGCATCGTGCATTTGGGTTACGAGTTGGACCACATCGTCCGCAGTTGCATGGGCATCGTTGATGATGAAGTTCGCATGCTTCTCGGAAACATGGGCTCCACCACTGCGGAGGCCCTTGCAGTGTGACTGCTCAAGAAGAATACCCGCCTTCATGGTTCCAGGATTCTTGAACGTGCTCCCAAGCGTCTTCTTGCCATATGGCTGGGAAGACTTCCGTCCAGCACTCAAGGCGTCAATCTGTGCCTTCAGTGCACGCGGTTCCCCTGGTGTCACCTTGAATACTGCCTGGAGGACGACTGCATTCGTGAGTTCCCTCTTGAAGGCACTGGTCCGGTACGCAAATGCGCATTCCCCGACTTCAAGAGTCCTCCGCTCCCCTGTGGGAAGCAGGATGTCGCAGGAAACGAGGACATCCTGGATCTCCTTCCCGAATGCTCCTGCATTCCCCACAATGCTCCCTCCAACAGTCCCGGGGATCCCAATGCCAAACTCGAGACCGCTCCAGCCGCCCTTTGCTGCATCAAGAGCAAGCCGTGGCATCATCGTTCCTGCACGTGCAGTGATGGTGTGATGCACACTGTCTATCTCAATGCGCCTGTCCACCATCTTCACGACAACTCCTGCAACTCCTGCATCGCCAACGAGCGTATTGCTGCCAGCACCAAGCACAGTGAGTGGCAGTCCTACTGCACTGCAGAGTCTCACGACATCCGCCATGCGATCAACATCAGCACATTCCCAGTACCACTGTGCTGGGCCACCTATGCCAAAAGCGAGATGCCGTGCAAGCGGCTCCCGTTCACGGATGCCAGAAAGCTCATTGGGAGCTGGGATACTGTGCATTACTGCCTCACAGCAGGAAATTCCTCACAGACATGTGAGGCAATGCGCTCAGCAATCTTGTCGAAGCCTGAGAGGGAAAGGACAACGACAACATCCCCCGGCTCGAGGAGTGTGTTGACCCTCTCCTCAGCTTCATCTGCATCACGTACAAGGATGACCTCGGGACCTGAGATGGCCCTTTGCACCTCCTCCTCAGTAACAGTCTGCTCGCTGCCACGCTCACGTGCAGCATCAATCGGTCCAAGCACCATCACATCCGCTGCCTGGCAGCAGGTTTCATATGCACCAAGCAGTGCCCTCGTTCTCGTGTATGTGTGGGGAGTGTGGATGCCGATGATGCGGTTCTCAGGGAATGCACGGCGTGCTGCCTCGAGCACTGCGTGCACCTCGCTTGGATGATGTGCATAGTCATCAATGACTGTGACACTGCGCTCAGGAGTGAGTACCTCAAACCTCCTTCCTGGTCCACGGAAGTGACGGACTGACTCTGAAGAGGCTGCAACTGGGACACCACATGCATGGGCAAGCACTGCAGCAAGGGTAATATTCCCTGCATCATGCACACCAGGACGTGGAATCATGAAGCGGGTTACTGTGCCATCTGCAGCATGGATGAGCTCCCACCTCTGTGAGAGACCTGAGGAGGTAGTCCCTGCAATTCTCCAGTCAGCATCCTCATGACAACCGAACAGTTCAACTCGGCATGGAGCTGCACTCCCGACAGCAACTGCTGCAGGATCATCACCATTCACGACAAGAAGACCATCGTGAGGCATTGATGCTGCCATGGAGAAAAACGGTTCAAGGTACGCATCGAAGCTTGGATAGATGTCAGGATGATCCCACTCGAGGTTGACAATTCCTGCAATGCGCGGCTTGATGTGCGCGAATTTCGGGCTTCTGTCCCACACTGCAGTTGTGTACTCATCCCCCTCGAAGACGAATGGGCCGCTCCCGAGTCGTGTAGCTGCATCGAAGTCCCGGACAATTCCCCCGATTCTGAAGCCGGGATCCAGCCCTCCATGATCGAGCATGACTGCAAGTGCAGAACTCGTTGTCGTCTTGCCATGCGTGCCGAGGACAGCCAGACGCTCCCTCGTTCCCACGAGCTGCATGAAGAACTCGATCTCGCTGGTTGTGGGTATTCCTGCCTGCTGCACAGCCTCCCATTCGACATTTCCCGGACGGACATTGTTCCCCACCACTACAAGATCCGGATGTCCGAACCGCTCGACATTCCCTGGTGCATAGCTGTTGACCCAGGGAATGCCTGCATCTGTGATGACTGTCGAGATCGGGGGGTAGGCAAAGGCATCCGAACCGCTCACTGTATATCCGAGCTCCTTCGCGAGGAGTGCAGCTCCATGCACTGCGTATCCGCAAATGCCAAGAAAGTGTACATGCTCACCCATCAGACACCCTCTGGTACACGGTCAGGCATCGTGCAGTACTGCTCAATGAGTGCAATGACTTCCCGAGCTGCCTCGGGCTTGCCGAGCGCAAAGCTCGCATCCATCATGGATCGCCACCTGTCCACATCGCCAATGATGCCTCCTGCCTCCTCAAGCATCCGCTCCGGTGTGCACTCTTCGTCGGGAATCATGATTGCAGCTCCCCGATTGACATACATTGTCGTATTGAAGAGCTGATGGCCACCTGCATATGGATAGGGGACGAGAACCATGGGTCTCCCCACAGTTGAGCACTCTGCAAGCGAGGATCCTCCAGCCCTCATGACAA
This sequence comes from Candidatus Dormiibacterota bacterium, assembly GCA_027451645.1. GTDB lineage: Bacteria > Chloroflexota > Dormibacteria > Aeolococcales > Aeolococcaceae > JAJZLL01. The sequence goes on from DAIDIX010000013.1 coordinate 4,233, forward strand.
CAAGATCCGCCTCTTCAATCTCCTTCGCAATGTCGTCAAAGAACGGTGCGACATGGTACCGCTTCTGATACTTCGGTGCGAGCTCATTCCAGCGGCTGATGACCCGCTCGCTGTCCGCTACGCCACACTGGTGGGTCACCACGAGCCCAGGATGCGCTTCAAGCAGGGAGGCGATGCTCCCGATGATTGCGGAGTTGATTCTCCGAGCACCCTGCGATCCTCCCATGACGAGAAGATGCTCACAGGCACTGCGCTGTGAGATGCCTCTCCTCGCAACTACTTCCGGACGGACAGGATTGCCCGTGTATACAACGCTTCGGGCATGAAGATGCTGCCGAGTAGTGGGGTACGAAGTTGCTATGGCATTTACCCACCGTGCAAGAAGCCGTGTAGCCCTTCCAGGAAGTGCATTCTGCTCAAGGAGAACTGTGGGAATCTTCCGAGACTGGGCTGCAAGGATCACGGGGACGCAGACATACCCCGATGTACCAACCACCACATCTGGTCGAACCTCATCGAACAGCCGCTTCATTGTCCGGACTGCACGGGGAAGCTCTGCAGTGAAGCGTGCAAGTGTGGCAGGATGCTGCACATCGACGCCACCGATCTTCACTGTCGCAAGCCGAAAGGCTGACTGCTCGACAAGACGCTCTGCAACTCCTCCCTCACGTCCAACAATGACGATCTCAGAGTCTGGAGAGTTCTCGTGTAGCGTCGCTGCGAGAGCGAGTCCCGGAGTCAAATGGCCTCCAGTTCCCCCACCAGCGATCACGATGCGCACGTTGCGTTACTCCTTTCCGTTGTCCTTGGGATGCGACATTTAACAGTATCCCCATTGCCACCAGTGTCATGACGAGATCGCTACCTCCGTACGAGATGAATGGAAGGGGAATGCCGATCGTAGGACTCACACCTGTGACAGAGGCCATGTTGATGAATGCATCGAATCCCACCCATGCAGTAATGCCTCCTGCAATGAGTGTGCCAAAGAGATCTGGTGCACGGCGTGCTGCACGGAGTCCCCTGATCATTAGGAAGCTGAATGCTGCAACGACTGCAACTGTGCCAAGAAGTCCGAGTTCCTCACCGATGATTGCGAAAATGTAGTCAGTCTGGGCTGAGGGGAGCCAGCCGTACTTCTGGATTGAATTGCCAAGCCCCACTCCGAACAGTCCACCCGATCCGAATCCCTCGAACGACTGGACACTCTGGTATCCCGTCGTCCGTGCTGCAGCAAAGGGATTCGTAAAGTTCGAGAGACGAGCACCTCGATACGACTCCATCTTGATCATGAACACTGCTGCAATCCCAAGAAGTGCAACAACAAGGACAAGGTGACGTCCCCTCGCTCCTGCGAAATACAGGAGCGTGAGCCCCACTGCTGCAATGACCATGGTTGTTCCCATGTCCTTCTCGAGGAGCACAAGACCAAGGAGAACTCCGAAGAGGATGCAGTAGTCACGCACTCCCGGCAGGCTCGTGATGACAGAGCGTTTCATCACAAGCCAGTGTCCGAATACGATGATGGCGCACAGTGTTGCGATGGATGATGGCTGAATGAGCATTGAGCCGAGCTTGAACCATCGCCTGGCACCATACTCTTCAACACCAATATGGGGAATGAGCACTGCGACAAGCATGACTGCACTGATGAGTGCAATGGGCTTCACAAATCGCTGGAGCAGGTGGTAGTCGATGCGGCTCACAGCAACCATTGCAACCAGTCCAATCGTGAAATAGACAATCTGGCGGTCGAAGAAGTAGTTCGCATTCCCGTACCAGAGAAATCCCAGCGCATCCGAGGCGCTGTACACCATGACAAGGCCAAAGCAGCTGAGTGCTGCAATGATCATGAAAAGCCAGACATCAGGCTTGGTCTTCCCGTTCTGGGTACTTCCCTGGAGCAGAGATGAGAAGGGAACTGCCCGTCCAAGAAGCGCAATGACGCCTTCGCCCTCTTCAACGTGACTTTTCACGTGACCAACCTCAATCGTGTGCATGCAAGACGTGGAGAAAAGTGTCACAACGATCCCGGACACTGTCCGGTCAGGCTTGTGATGTACCAAGTACGCGTCGATCATACCGCGTCACTGCACATTCGTACAGTGCAAAGCGTGCACTGCCTTGATTCCGCTCCCAAGCCGCAACCCTTCCATCCCCACAGGACTAGACTGGGTGTGTACTGAATCACTCATGTCGAATATTGCATGAACTCAATAAGCTTCACAGCTCCCGTTCGGGTGCTTGCATCCCGATGGATCATCCAGCTTCCTGACGAAGTGAGCAGGAGTCTCCCTTCCCGTGGCCAGGTGGCTGTCCAGGCGACAGTTAATGGCCACACGTTTTCCACTGTTGTCGAGCCTGACGGGGAGTTTGGCCACTGGCTGAATCTCGACTCCGGCATCCTTTCCAGGGAAGAGGTTGCTGCAGGCTCTTCTGCCGACATCATGCTCACACCGGCTGCCGAGTGGCCAGAGCCCGTTGTGCCACGCGATCTTGCGGAAGCCATTGCCGCTTCTCCCCTGACAATCCAGCTGCTCTGGAACTCCATCACGCCGATGGCCCGGCGGGAATGGGTCCGGTGGATCAACGCGACCAGAAATGCGGCAACGCGTGAGCGGAGGATCGAAGTTGCAATCTCCAAGATGGAACATGGAAAACGGCGACCGTGCTGCTTCAACCTTGCCTCGTGCACGGACCCTGAGCTGTCGAGGAGCGGGAAGCTCATAAAGCTGTCAGAAGGGTCCACGTAGCCATCGCACTCCCAGGGACGAGTCGGATGTGAACCGATGTGGCAGTAGAGTTCATGCTCCGAATGAAAGGCTCACCTGGATGCGTCCAGACGCACGTAACTCATTGAACCGTCGGGCATTCCTGCAGCAACCAGCAGTTCCGTATCTGGCATCTAGCGCTCCCTCTAGTGTTCCCTCCAAACTGTCCGCTCCGTGTCCTCTGACCTGGCTCAGACTCAGAGAAGAACATCCACCTCCCACTGACCAAGAGGAAGAAACCGAAATGGCTAACGGAGCATCCCAAGCGGAAGCGCAGAAAATCGTGAAGCAGACGAATGCGAATGAACTGGTCTGGGAGCTCATCAACGCCACAAGTGCGGGCGAACCCTGCGCTCCCCTCTATCGTGCTAGAGCGAAGGGGGGAGAGTATTACCTGAGATTCATGCGACGGCCCATAGTTGGTGGCATTGGCAGCACACTCGACATACTCGACTCCACTGGCAACTTCGTTACCAAGATCAGGTTTTCTGGAAAGGACAGGGATACGATCAACACTGCAGTGATGAAGCAGATCGCTTTCATCAAGCAGATCCAGCGTCAGGAAGCAATTGGGTTGTAGCGCACAGGAATCTGCTGTCACGCTGCTGTAGTCCGACAAACACGCTCTCTCTCTAGTCAACTCCAAGTGCACTGAGAGCAGGAGTGAGGCAATTCCACTCCTCTGCAACATCGCAGGCACTTGTTCCACAGATCATGGGCTATCCCTGCGGAGAGGGCTCATGGAGCACGATGCCCTCCTTACTCCCACGCAATCTCACCCCACATTGGGTTGCATGGTGCTGGACCTACCCGGAGAAGCGCCGTATTGCCTCGACAACCCAGCCCAGTGAGGTCGTGAAGACGTGCACATGGCAGTAGTGGCAACGCGCGTCCGCTTCCAGCACCAGCGGCGATCCACACTGTGGACATGTTCCCCTCAGCAGTACCCGGTCGAGATGGGTGGTAGCACCTGTCTGGCGCACGAGAGTCCATGACTCTGTCATGAGACGCTTCACACCGGGCACACGCCAGTCAACAGATACGGTGATGCGCTGAATGTCCTGGTCAGCATGCGCGAAGCTCACTGCAGCATTGCCAAGCGTGTATTCGAGCGTGTCATGCCCAGCAAACACCTCACGAAGGGAGTGCTCCTCCCTCTTTCCCACTTCATCAGGCAGGACAGGACCCACTCCTGCTCCCTGCTGCAGCGATCGGAGAAGTGCGTCGAATGCAAACACCACATCCCCCACAAGCGCTTCCGGATCGAATTCAGGGTCGCTTGCCCGAATGGACTCGAGTGTGCCTTCCATTCCCTCCGTCGACTTCTCACGAATCTGCTGCCCGACACCGCCATCATTTCCGCGATACACTCCTCGAACGACAACATCAATCGAGTCCACTGCCCAGGCTCCTGCACACGGCGGCAACGGTTCATTGCAGTACTCGCACGGCATGGGATGTGCCCCGCTCACCACTGCATGGCATACAGGGCACTGCTGCTGATCCACTGCATCACCAGGCACACGGAGAGCAGACACTTCGAGCGCAACTCCCGATGAGCTCTCAACCCGAACCACTGCACTGTCCCCTGAACATGAGATGAGCCATGCACTGTACATCGCCTCTCCTGCTGCCTTCGGGTTCGGAGCCGAGTAATCAAGATGCGACCATGCGGCCCCAGTCAGAACTCCACGGCAAAGCGCACGATTTCCTGCCATCTTTGCTGCATGCAGACGCTGCAGTGCTGACGATATGAATGCTCCTATGTTCTCGGGATCCGGAAGCGTGCGTCTCAGCTCTGATGCATGGCTCGATGCCACATATGCAGAAGTTCCAGCTCCCTGTGGCTCCCAGTCAGCAGCAACTCCTCCAGTGAGCCCGAACTGCTCCCGTGACCATGCCTGGGGAGCAGGTGGCGTTATGCCATACCTCCACCTGGTCGGAATCGAACCATGAGTCTTCCAGGGAAGATGGAGCCGCTTATGGCTCCAGCTCTGGATGACGAGAGCAAGGAGCCCTACAATAACCACTGCGGCCAAGAGCTGAATGTCAGACATCGCTATTCCAGAATGGACCATTGAACTGCAGACTCTGCGTTGACAGGGTAGAACAGTTTGCACGATCTGTCCTGCCTGTCCCCCAGTTCTGAACGAGGACAGGCACCGTGTATCGCGTGGGACTGTGCTGTATGGGACAAGAAGCGCACATGTTCACTCTGGATGATGGCAGGATGTAGCACAGGTAGTAATGTCACCAGAAACCTGGAGCACTCCTGGACGGGCCCGCCATCTGCATGCCAACACGACGAAGCACTGTGTCCCGTGCAGCAGTTCACATCCGTATTGATGAGGAGGTTCCCGCATGACTGGTGAAAAACCTGCCTGGCAGCTGCTCCCTGCCATCTGTCAGCATGAATTCGACAAACTGCACAACCTGCGGGTCGATGAAGCGGATTCCGAGTTCACGCTCCTCATCACTGAACGCTGTGGTAGAGGAGTGATATGCAGTGATGCGGAGCCGGTCGGGGACTGCGGGCAACGGGGTGCGGCCAACAACCTTGATGGTCTTGCCGTAGTCATGCTCCGCTAGATCGAGCGGCAGATCGTAATCGAGAATTGTTTGCACATCAGTAGCGCTGTCAATGATGGCAAACGCGTGCGAGTGAGCATCCCGAGTCAGTGTGCCAACAATTGAGACAGTGAATCCACCTGGGAGATCGAGGATGCGACGCCGCTGCACGCTATGGCCAGTGTTCTTGGCGCGTTCCAGAGCTTCAGACAGTTCAGCGGGAACCACACCATGCTGATGGAATACACTCATTCCTCGCCTCCCAATCCCCAGGGCCGGGGGTCATTGAGGTGCCGTTCACGGCACAGGTTCTTCCTTATCTCAGCGTACGAGCTTTTCCCAAAACAGCACAGATCGTCACAGTTTTTCAACTGCATGCTGTCCTAGACGTGAAGTCCCATCCCCAGAATGAGTGTCAGTGCTGCTCCGCAGACTCCAAGGACACTGAATACTCCAACGATTGCAGGCTCGCTCATTCCCCCCAGCTGGAAGTGATGGTGCAGTGGACTTGCACGGATGATCCGACGCTTGAATTTCACGACAGCTGTGACATTGATGATGACACTGAGTGTTTCAATGACAAAGACAATTCCCACAATGGGGAGGAGAAGCAGAAGATGGAGTTCTCCCATGAGTGCAACAACGAGAAAGCCGATTGCAAGTGCTCCCGTGTCTCCAAGAAAAATGCGTGCAGGATTCCAGTTGAAGAGAAGGAATGCAATGGTACTGCCAAGTGCAATTGCCGCAATCCGCTCCACAGCTGGCATGTGGAGGGAGGCTGCAAGCACAGCAAGAACAAGAAACACGATTGCACTCGTCGTGCCGCACAGGCCATCAATGCCATCCGTGAGATTCACTGCATTGCTTGCAGCAAGAGCAGCCACGAGCGCAATCGGAATGATCCACCAGCCAAGAGAAACAAGTCCAAATCCCGGTATCCACTGGGTATCAAAGCCACTCATGAGCAGACCAATGCCAATACATGCACCAGGTACGATCTGGCCCACAAGCTTCTTGTTCCATGCGAGTCCGAGGGAACCAATGCCTATGATGTTTTCGACATCGTCAAGCATGCCAAGAGCCATTCCTGATGCGACGGCAAAGATAGCAATGGCAGCTGGTCTGTTCCAGGCAAATACCACGCTCCCGATGATGAGTGCGCAGCAGATGATGACACCTCCCATTGTCGGTGTGCCTGCCTTCGTCCGATGCTCAGGCGTATACTCCTGAATCCTCTGGCCGAGGTGACGCTTCGTCATCCACCTCACCCAGAGCGGATACACAGCAGCACAGACAAGACAGAACAGTGCGCCAAGGAAGATGGGTGAGTTCACGCTCCACCTCCTACAAGCGCTGACACGATTCTCTCGAGATGCACTCCATGACTTCCCTTGACGAGAAATGTCACATTCGGTGCATCCCAGTCCGCAGCAACATGGCAGGCTTCGTCTGCATCACCAACGCAGACAATGGCATCTGGGGACATTCCCGCTTCACGGGCACCACGTGCAACGGATTCACTGTACTCGCCAACTGCCAGAAGTCGTGTTGCAGTTCCTGCAACCTTCCGTCCCACAGCTTCGTGGTCCTCCTGAGCAAATGCACCCAGCTCAAGCATGTCTCCAATGACAGCTATTCGGTCAGCTGTGGAAGCACTCCCCAGAACCTCCAGTGCAGCAATCACTGCTGGAGTACTGCTGTTGTAGCTGTCATCGATGAGAATTGCCCCCCCTCTGGTTTGGAGGATGGTACCCCTCTGTCCCGGGACTGAAAAGGTTGCAAGTCGTTCTCCCAGTGCTGAAAGAGGCACACCAAGCACCCTGCCCACTGCAACAGCAGCAAGGACGTTGTATGCATAGTGGTGACCCAGGAATGATGTTTCCGCTGTGATGTGCTGGGAGCTGTCCGATATCGCAAGTCGGAGAGGTTCATGTGGATCCGAGAGGATGCTTCCACGAATGTCTGCACCTTCGCTGCACCCGAACCACACCACTGGAGCCCTGCTCCTTCCAATCTCGCCACGGGCAAGAGGGTCATCCGAATTGCAGACTGCATGGCCCGATGCGGGAAGCGCCTCGAAAATCTCCCCTTTTGCATGGGCAATGTTCTCCTGGGAGCCCAGCAGGCCAATATGCGCCCTGCCTACATTGAGGAGCACACCGATATCCGGGCTGATGACTTCGCAGAGTTCACGGATCTCTCCGTGCTGCGACATTGCCACCTCTGCAACGAACACATCAATGGGTGGAGCAGTCATGAGGACTGACTGCGGCACACCCGTAATGGTGTTGAAGTTTCCATGTGTCATTCCCACACGAAGCGTGCCGCTCAGGAGATGCGCAGTGAGTTCCTTTGTCGTTGTCTTCCCTGCACTTCCTGTAATGCCTACCACTGGTGCATGAAGTTCCCTCAGGTAATCATGCGCTGCCTTCCCGAGAGCCCTGTTTGTATCAGGAACCAGGATGTACGGCACCGTGAGACCAATACCCTGCAAACGGGCTTCATCATCAATGACCAGGAGACCTGCACCACGAGCCATGGCTTCAGAAATGAATGCATGGCCATCCATTTCACTTCCATGCAGTGCAACAAAGACATCACCCTGTTCCACCTCCCGTGAATCCCAGCGAAGTGTCCCGAGAATTGGTGGTACAGCCCCCTTGAGCTCCCCTCCAAGGAGAGTTGCGATGCGAGCTGCTGGCATGGGGAGGCCTGCAGTCCCGTTCTCAGAGGCGGTCATTCCGTTGTGCATGCTGCTCCATACAACGCGATGACACCAGTATCCGTAACGCTACGGTGTGAGATGCCACTGATTGATGATAACTTCTGCAAGCTGCTTCCAGACTGGTGCTGCAAGCAGCGACCCAAATGCCTCACTTGAGGGAACACTCGGATAGTTGAGAACGACGAGCATTGTGAATCGCGGATTGTTCGCAGGAAGAAAGCCGCCAAAGGACACAATGACAAGCGAGTTGCTGTACACGCCATTGACTGCAACGCTTGCAGTACCTGTCTTTCCTGCCTCATACCCGACCCAGCCCGGGATGCGAGCATCGAAGCCCTCGCCATCACTGTTTGCAATGACACCTGTCATCATTGTCCGGAGTGTGGCATCTGCCTGACTCGAGATGACCCTGCGCGTGATGGGGACGAAATTGGTCTTCGCACCAGTATTTGGATTGATGAACTGGTCGACCACATGGGGCTGTACCCACACACCACCATTTGCCACTGCATTGAGTGCTGCAAGCATCTCGACTGGAGTTGCCAGAACGCTCTGGCCGAATGTCGCTTCCGCATATCGGAGCGGTGACCACGTTGACTGTGCAGGGAGGGGAGCATTCACTTCTCCAGAGAGATCCACCCCAGTGGGAGCACCTATGCCAAAGTTCGCAAGATTGTCGTAGAAGGCATTGTCACCCATGAGCTCCCCAACTTTGATTGCTCCATCGTTGAGCGACATGTCGAGCACCTTCTGCATCGTAATGACACCATGAGCCTTGTTGTCCCAGTCATGGATCGTCTGACCCTCTATCGTGACTGGACCCTCATTGAACGTGTATCCGGGAGTAATTGCATTCGTATTGAGACCACCTGCAAAGGTAATGACCTTCATGATCGATCCAGGCTCATAGAGGTTGGAGATCGCGATGTCCTTGAAGTCCGACTCGGGTGTCGTTGCATACTGGTTCGCGTTGTATGTTGGTTCCTCGGCCCAAGCCTTGATGGACCCTGTATGGGTATCCATGACAAGGACCATTCCTGACTGTGCATGGGCGAACTGGATTCCCTTCATCAGGTCCACCTCTGCCCAGTACTGGATTGTCGAGTCGAGTCCAAGCTTGAGGTTCGTTCCATTCTTCGGTGCGACATCTTTCAGGTTGCTCAGCATGATGGGATTGCCCTGGAGATCGGTGAATGCAGATTCCCGGCCGGATGTGCCCTGGAGAATGGTGTTGTAGTACTGCTCCAGTCCATATTGGCCCTGGCCATTCGCGTTGACAAAGCCAAGCAGGTTTGCAGCAAACGTCGTTCCCTTGATTGGTGAGTTCACATATGTCTGCTCTTCTCGTGGAAGGACCCCAAGACCGTTGATGTTGAGATTCTCCAGTGCGTCCTTCGTCTTGGAAGACACCCCCTTGTCCAGATATGCAAACTGAAGGGGCAGTGCAAGCTGGTGCTCGATAGATGATGGGGAGATGCCAAGCACCTTCGCAATGCGTTCTGCAGTCGCAGCACGCTCATGTGCAGATACGAGAGCAGGATCTGCGAAGACATCATAGACAGTCGTATCTCCAACGAGGAGGTTGCCCTGAGAATCATAGATCTGGCCACGCTGGGCAGGAACGGCGACTGAGGAGAGATGCTCTGCCTTTGCGAGCGCGGAGAGCTGCTTCGCTTGGATAACCTGGAGATCCACAAGCCGTACCGAGAGCACCACTGCGCAAAGCAGGAAGAACACAACAATCATGGAGCTCCGCTTGCCATGATCATGCTCAGAGCGGAACCAGCCACGTACTGGTGTTCGTGGCCCCGGGGGAAGTCCAGCTTCCTGGGAGAATCGGCTGCGGGGGGATTGCATCGTTGGCATTGGCATGTATCCAGGTCAGTGGCTTTGGGAGGATGAGGGTGCAGCAGAGGCAGCTGCCTGCTGCTGGGTCGAAGCGGCAATGGAAGCAAGGGAAGACCCCGGAAGCGGCACAGCAGTCCACTGCTGGGAGGGACGCATTCCAAGAGTCTGAGCAAGGGCAATGATGCGCTCAGTCGACTTCAGGGTTTCCAATTCAGAGCCAAGTGAGTTGTCCTGACTCTGAAGTGACGTGTTTGTCTGGGTGAGTCCCGCCAGCACATAGCTGTCCTGGGTAGCTGTAGCATGCTCTCCGACATATGCCACCCCGATACCTGTGACAACGGCAAGAAGTGGGAGAAGGACCAGGTGGCAGTTGAAGCCGAACACGATGAGGGTTCCGCCGGACGGTTCGGCCCCGGCCTGCCCCGTATCAACGACGGGTCCATGCTGTTCC
>DAIDIX010000014.1 GCA_027451645.1 Candidatus Dormiibacterota bacterium
TTGCGGGGTGGCAGGAGCAGCCGAGACTGCCCACTGTTGCTGGTGTACTGAGGTCATGCCTCAAGGAACTGTAGCCTGAGTGCTCTGACTGGACTGCAGCTGGGAGAACGGATCGGGGTGTCCATTCCGTGGGTCAAGTCGTCGCAGTCACATGCCCCACATGGAAGCACAGTGCTGCCACACTTGGCAGTGCGCTCAATGCAAGGCTTCCTGCCTCCATCCGCATCACCGGTGTCCAGGAGGTGCTGCCTGATTTTCATGCACGATTTGATGCACGATCACGAACCTACCGGTATTTCATTCTGCAGGGCAGCTCTGCCATTCCTGCTCTGAGAGCCTCCCTCTGGGAGACTTCCCGTTTCTCGGATTCCGGTCAGCTCGAAAGGCTGGCACGCACGTTTTGTGGCACACATGATTTTGCTGCATTTGGCATATCCCCCACAGGTACGCGAACAGTTCGCACTGTAACGGAAAGCTCATGGTCATGGGATGAGCAGAAGCTGTCAGGAATGACAGTGCGCATTGGAATGTATACCGTGACAGCTGATGCATTTCTCCGGGGGATGGTACGCCATCTCGTTGGCGGAATGGTTCATGCAGCATGCCATCCCAGCACGGCAGACGCAATTGCAAACATGGTAGTATCTCCAGAGGGAGGAAGACGTGTTCCATGGAGTGCTCCACCCCATGGCCTGTATCTCTGGAACGTCACATATCCCAACACGGTATTCAACTGGAACGAAGGAATGGGATTGCACAATGAGTAGCGTCACCAATCGTACGTACTTTGCATCACCAGCACAGCGTGATGAGGAGTGGTTTCTCGTTGACGCTCGGAACGAGACGCTCGGGCGGCTTGCAACGAATATTGTCCGCATCCTTCGGGGGAAGCACCGCCCCCAGTACACACCGCATATCAATTCCGGTGCTCACGTCATCGTCATCAATACTGCTGCGATGCGCGTCACAGGAAGCAAGCTGGAAAAGAAGCAGTACCACCGCTACACGGGATACCCTGGGGGACTCCGGACGCGGACATATGAGGAAGCGGTTACGCATGATCCGACATTCCCTCTGCGGAATGCGATCCGTGGCATGCTTCAGCACAATACACTTGGACGCGATATGCTCACGTGCGTTCGGATCTATTCTGACGATCATCATGAGCATCATGCACAGAAGCCAGTTCGAATCACCTTTGGACGTTTGGGAGAGATAGTCCGTGACAGCAATGACTGAGCAGAAATACTTCTACGGGACGGGTCGGCGGAAGTCGTCGATCGCGCGTGTACGCCTCTTTTCCGGTGAGGGGTCATTTGTCATCAATGGAAAGTCTCCGAGCGAGTATTTCGGCCGCAGAGATCTTGAAATCGTCATCATGCAGTCCCTCCGAGTGACAGGACTTCTCGGGAAGTGCTCTGGCACGATCAAGGTCGAAGGCGGTGGCATGTCCGGTCAGGCTGGTGCAGTGAGCCACGGAATCGCCCGTGCTCTCTCCATCTGGCAGGACAGTCTCCGGACACCGCTCAAGCGAGCAGGACTTCTCACTCGGGATTCTCGAGTGAAGGAACGGAAGAAGTACGGCCTCAAGCGTGCCCGCAAGGCTCCGCAGTATACGAAGCGCTAGGGTACGTATCCGCACTCCGTTAGCGGAGGTGACTCATGGATGCTCAGCATGGGCAGGTTCAACATGAACTGGTGATGCCTGAGCGGGAGCGTATTCTCGGTGTTCCTGTAGACGTCACTGACATGGAGACCACCATTGCAGGGATTGTTGCTGCAGTGGAGGATCATCGTGACGGTGCTCGTCCATGGAATGCTCCGCATCTTGTCGTTACCCTCAATCCGGAGATGGTCATACGGGCACAGAATCACGCCGCATTTCGCGCAATTCTTGAGGATGCTGCAGTAGTCATTCCTGATGGTGTGGGTGTGGTTCATGCACTCCGGAAGCGGGGCCATCATGAAGCAGTCCGTGTCACAGGTGCAGACCTCGTTACCGCATATCTTCCCATTGCAGCACTTCATGAACACCGTGTTGCGTTTGTCGGTGCAGGTCCTGGTGTTGCCGGAAAGGCAGCGGACCGGGCACGGGAAATAGCTCCAGGCATCCAGATTGTTGCAGCGGATTCTGGCCATCCCACAAAGGAGACTGCAGAGCGTCTTGCGAAATATGCTCCAGAGGTTGTCTTTGCTGCATACGGTGCAGGAAAGCAGGAGGAGTTTCTCCACCGCTTCCTGCCACTGATGGATGCACCAGTTGGTGTCGGAGTTGGTGGTACCTTTGACTACCTTGCGGGTGTTGTTCATCGAGCTCCAGACATCGTGCAGCGTATCGGGTGCGAGTGGGCATGGCGGCTCCTGCTTCAACCATGGAGAATTGGACGCCAGCGGGCGCTTCCGGAGTTCTATCTCCGTGAACTGCATGAACGCCGAGGAGGGTGAACTGCATGCTTTCCATTATCATTCCTGCCTACAACGAGGCATACCGGCTGCCAGCATCACTTGAACGGATCCATGACCATTTTGCGCACAGCACAGGCGAGTATGAGGTCATTGTCGTCGATGATGGAAGCACGGATACCACCGTTGCTGACGTGACTGCAATGCAGCAGGATTGGCCAAATCTCAGGGTCATTGCAGCTGGCGTGAACCGTGGGAAAGGTGCTGCAGTGCAGCGTGGCATGAAAGAAGCACGAGGCGACGTGCGGGCTTTTGTCGATGCAGATCTCAGTACTCCGCTGGAAGACCTCGACATGCTTGTTGGAAAGCTCTCGGATCAGTACGGGGTTGTCATCGCCTCCCGTGCCGTGCGCGGGAGTACAGTCACAGTACACCAGCCATGGTATCGCGAAGTCATGGGCCGTACATACAATCTACTCGTGCGTCTACTCCTTCTTCCGGATCTGCATGACACTCAGTGTGGCTGCAAGGTCTTCACGGAGAAAGCCTCGCATGCATGTTTCGATGATCTCTCGATCTACAGGTGGGGATTCGATGTGGAGAGCCTGGTCCGTGCACGGCGGGCTGGCATTGGCATCCTTGAGGTTCCAGTTCACTGGGCACATGTCGAGGCATCGCATGTGAGTTCTCTCAGGGATTCCCTTGAAACGTTCCTTGATCTCCTGCGTGTTCGGTTCGGCAAGGAATGATCCGCACACTCCAGAAGTGGTTTTGGAGCACTGCCCTTCCCGAATGGATGTGTGAGCTTCTTGGGACCATGATCCTCCTATTCGCAGGCTTCACTGCAATTGGAATTGCGTTTGCAGCATACACTGGGGGCCCGACAGGCATTGGGGCATATGTCAGGTATGCGTGCATGGGTGCAGTCTTTGGCGGGGCAGGCGCCCTGGTCGCATACCTTCCCATAGGAAGGCTCAGTGGGGCACACCTCAATCCTGCTGTTTCCATCGCCTTCTGGGTTACTGGCCATGTTTCCTGGAAGAATCTCATTGGCTACATTGCTTTCCAGTGTCTTGGAGCTGTATGCGCAATGTTTCTCTGGATTGGACTGTTTGGTTCGGATGCTCGTGCAGTCCATGATGCATTGACTCGTCCTGGACTACAGATTCCTCCACTCCTTGCATGCTTCATCGAGATGGTTCTCACTGCATCCCTAGTTGGCATCATTCTCTACTGTGTTTCATCTGAGAAGCGGGCGCGATGGACACCAGTTGCTGTATGGTGCCTTGTGCCACTACTCGTGTGCGTAGGAGCACCACTCACTGGTGCATCCATGAACCCTGCACGAAGCTTTGGTCCTGCACTCATTTCAGGGGTGTGGAGCAGCTTCTGGGTGTATTGCGCTGGTCCTGCCTGCGGTGCTGCTGCAGTAGCTGGATGTGCTCGACTCACAGGATGGCATCTCCGAATTCTCACAGCCAAACTTTTCCACGACATCCATTACAGAAGCATTCACCGATCGCTCCTGGCCCAGGACATCCATGAGATCGTGGACCTGATCAACAACTAGTCTGTTCAGAATTGGATACAATTGCTCCTTCGTCCGTTTCATTGACAGAAGGCTGGAACTAGAGATCACCTGGAGGGTTTATCATGATGCAGTTTCTCTCATCACTGGGAATATCTGTGAAGGCTGCAGCAGCGCTCGCTGTAGTTGGAGCTGGACTTGTGACTGCTGCTGCAGTCGTTCCCACCTCTGCAAAGCTTCCCAATCCTGGGCACACTGCATCTGCAACGTCAACGCCTGCAGCAAGTCCAGATGCTTCTCCATCACCAGAACCATCAGCATCCTCATCCCCGAATCATGGAGTCCTCGTGACTCAGGCTGTGGCATCGTGCAAGGCAGCACTCACGGCTGGACAGCATGGAATCGGACAGTGTGTTGAGAAGGTGGCAAGCAGCAATGGACAGCAGCACAGGGCTGCTGCTGCACAGCATGGCAGTGACCATGCCCCAGCTTCTCCAGGGAGTCCTTCCAGTTCCCACTGACAGTACGCACCATCGTCACGGGTGCCTCGTCTGCCACATGCGGCTGACGAGGCACCTTTTTGCTGCTGCAGGGGAAGAAATGCGCTCTGGTTGCTGCTGCTTGATGAAGTGTGCAGTGGTAGTGTGGAGGAGACAGCTTGTGCAGACATCAGGTGGATGGAGATGATGGTCATGGAGGACCACGCGACACTGAGGCCAGTCACCATGGAGCTCCCAGAGATTGCTGATGCCTCAGGCACAAAGTATCGACCTGGTTCCGATGGTGATTTCGAGCAGCTCTATCGGGATGAATATCAGCATGTGCTCTTCTTTCTTCGCGCCATTCTTCGGAATGATCATGCAGCAGAGGACTGTGCACAGGAATCCTTCGTTCGTGCGTACAGGGCGTGGGACCGGTGGAGACCGGAGGCGCCTGCTTCCCACTGGCTTCTTGCCATTGCGCACCGGGTTGCGCTCTCCCATGTCCGGGCTCAGCGTATCCGGGCACTTGTTTCCCATTCTGGGGATGTGGAGGAGCTCATGGTTGCAGCCCCAATGGCCCAGCCCGATTCCACAGTGATGGATGCAGTGAGGAGTCTTCCAGTACCCCAACGTGTGTGTGTTGTCCTGCGCTATGGATACGGCTACACGAATCGTGAGATCGGGAAAATTCTCAGGACATCCGAGAGCACCATCGCATCTCGCCTGAGCCTTGCACGAAGTCGACTTGAAAAGGAACTCCAGTGGGCCGACGAGCAGTAATGGCTACTTTGTCACCACGAAGCGTTATTTCAAGTAGAGAGGCATACATCTGAGTTGACCATGAACGATCTGACACCATTCGAGAAGCATCTGCAGCACGAGCTCCATGCACGTGTCACAGAGATGCAGCATGCACCAGTTCCCGAAGCATCGTGGAAGAAGCGTTCCCGACCGCAGCACTTCCGATGGCTCTGGAAGGCAAGTGCTGCGGGTATCGTGCTCAACAAGCTCGCAATTGGTGGTGTTGCTGCACTCATGCTTGCTGGAGCATCTGTTGGAGTAAAAACTGCTGTGACAGGAACTCCTGACCCGCTTGTTTGGGGACATTCCATTGCCCAGCAGACTACTGCATGCAGAAGCCAGTCAGCAGGAGGGGGAATTGGTGCGTGCGTAAGTTCCCACGCATCAGTGCATGGAGCACAGGTTCGCACCAGGGCAGCAGCCAATGGCAAGGAGCATTCCACACAGAATGCTGCGAATGCCAAAGCTTCCCAGCATGGAACCACGCATGCTTCGACACTTCCCGTGCCTTCACCCCAATCAGTCCACCCGACTCCTCCCACGAAGGTGGATGGTTCGATTCCCGTGCAGCCACCTGCACCAACGGGAATCCCTTCTCCGAAATTCGGATAGTACATACCCCCTCCACAATGCCCTTCCGGTCACTGTATGCTGAGTGCAGCTTTTCCATGCTGTGAAAGGAGGACCGACTTGGGGTACTGGGTCCGGAGAGTCGAACGTACGGAGCACATGGCACCGCTTGTGCTCAGGGATGATGAGACTGGAAACAGGCATGAGTGCGAATTTCCTTCGGAAGATGAGATGACGCAGATTGGCCCGCGGTCCATGTGGTGTTGCTCATGCGGCAGAACGTGGCGTCTTACTGCGCCCTACTGGCGACCAGTGAGTCACCTTGAGAGGGGAAGCAATGAAGGCAGCATGGAAGATCCTGGCCTTCCCGAATGGGTACGAGACATCACTGGCCCATCTGCAGACCACGAAAGCTAGCTGGATTTGCCTGTGCGCTGAAGCATTCGCAAGAAGGAAATGTCTACACTGGATAAGTGGAAGCACCTACTATAGACCGTGAGAAGTTCACGACTGCAGCAATTGTTGACCGCACGGATCTGACTGAGGATCTCTGGCTCATCCGTCTTCAGCTCGAGGAAGCGATTCCCTTCCGGTCAGGACAATATGTGACGATTGGGCTGAATGTCGGGGGAAGCCTTATTGAACGTCCGTATTCAGTCTGTTCCTCACCTCTCGAAGACCACGTCATTGATCTGTTCCTTGAGCGTGTTCCTGGGGGAGAACTCTCAGTGCCCCTGCATGCATGTGCTCCTGGAACGGAACTCGTCGTCCGGAAGAAGGCGAAGGGCCTCTTTCTCAAGAATCTGCCCCTGATGCACGGCCCCCTGCTGTTCGTTGCAACAGTAACAGGAGTCGCCCCGTATCTCAGCACACTTCGCACCATGGTCCGCGAACGGAAGAACGGATCGCCCATCGAAGAGCGCAATGTTCTCCTCCTCCATGGAGCAAGCCATGGTGCAGAACTTGGCTATGCAGAGGAACTTGCGCGACTCTCGGGTGAGGAGTCCTGGTTTACGTACGTACCGACTCTGAGCCGGCCGTGGGAACACCCGGAATGGACTGGTGAGACGGGCCGGGTTGATGAGCTTCTCCGGAAGTACGCTGACTCGCTCGGCATCAGGCCCGGGTCTGGTGCTGCATACCTTTGCGGGCATCCAGGCATGATTTCGCATGCGAAAGAGATACTGAAGCGGAAGGGACTGGAAGTGAACCAGATCCATGAGGAACAGTACTGGCCGGAGTAGGACCAGTACTGTGTGAACTGTCCGGGAGGGGAGAACGCACATTCACGTTTCCTGTCCCGGACAGATGCACGCTATGGTGTCAGGACTTGTCGACAGATCGTGTCTCAGGACTTCTGGGACGGGGAGCAGCCCTGTCAAGAGCACGTGATTTGATCATGCGCTTTGCTGTGTCTTCGGACTCGAGGAGAGACCTCCTGGCCGAGAAGGGAAGACGGGTATCTGCAATGGCAGTCTTCGTTGCAGCAAGAGTATCCTTGGAGACCGTGTACGAAGGGTACAGCATCGAGGTCATTGCAGTCGCCGTTTCATGATCGTAGGACATCCAGATCGAGGGGAGCTGTGCAAAGTACTTCGTGATGTATTCCTTCGTGAGAGCCTCCTGTCCAGGCTGCTGGAATCCTGAGAGGATCGCCTCGCGCAGGTACAGCGAGAGAGAGGGATCCGAGGTGAGCCGTAACCAGGCCTGCTTCTTTGCTTCTCGTGTAGGGAGCGAGGCAAGAGCTGTTGCACCACGGAGCTGGCTGAGGTCAGTATTCTCCCTCTTCTGCTCGGCTTCGATGAAGGCTGCATCAATCTTTCCGGCCTGGGCAAGGCGGTTGATGAGGAGCCAGCGAAGCTGAGGATCTGTATGGACTGGAACGCCTGGCAGGTTTCGCGTACCGTCAAGGTATTCCCGTACCAGTGTGAGCTCGTTTTCCGATGTGGAGAATGCAACAAAAGCCTTGAACCATGCGAGCTGGAGATCTGAGCCATCCTGTGCTGTCGTGTAGGCAGCATGTGCTGCCTTCGCAAGAGTAGCAAGCTTCGCTTCCCGTGACGAGGGATGCCCATAGAGTGTTGCTGCACTCTTTGCTTGGGCAATGAGACGTTCAACAGTGGCTACTTCTGTCTCATGCGGTGCCTGTTCTGCAATGAGAGACACGAAGGCACTTCCAGAGAGTTCAGCATCCCGCAGCATGTCCCAGGACGCTGCCCAGCAGAGGGAGCGGGTGAGGGGATCAGGAATGTCTGAGAGATGGTGGAGAAGGGTTGAGAACGACTTTGGATCGAACCGAACCTTCGTGAAGGTGAGATCCTGGTCATTGAGCATGAGGAGATCGGGAACACGCTCTCCAACGAGTTCTGGAATGTCCGTGGATGCACCGCTGACTGCAACGTTTTCAATGCTTCGCGTGCGTACGAGTCTCCCGGAGGCGTCAAGGTTGTAGAGTCCAATATTCATGATGTGAGGACGAAGCGTGGGATGGTCCTTCGGTACACTCTGACTCACTGCGAAAGACGTGTACCTGCCACCAGACTCCTTCGTTGCAGTGGACATCGTGGCTATGCCAGTCGTTTCGAGCCACAGCTTTGACCAGGTGGTGAGATCCTTGCCAGAAGCCTCAGCAAGCTTGGCAAGAAAGTCCTGAAGCGTTGCATTGCCCCAGCCGTATGCCTTGAAATAGGACCGCAGCCCCTTGAAGAAGTTGTCCCTTCCAACATAGGGAAGGAGCTGACGGAGTACGGATGCCCCTTTTGCGTACGTGATGCCATCAAAGTTCGTTTCTGCAGTTTCTGTATCCGGAGCATCATTCGCAATCGGATGGGTCGTGGGAAGCTGGTCCTGGCGGGCAGCCCATGACTTCTCCGTGTTCGCGAAACTCACCCATGCCTGCTTGAACCTGGTTGCCTCAGTGAGGGCAAGATACGACATCATCGTTGCAAAGCTTTCGTTAAGCCAGAGATCGTTCCACCACTTCATGGTCACGTAATCTCCGAACCACATGTGTGCCATCTCATGAAGAATCGTGTCAGCACGGTTCTCGCGGGCTGCATCGGTAACAACGCCCCGGAAGATATAGTCTTCACGGAAAGTGATGCAACCAGGATTTTCCATTGCGCCAGCATTGAATTCAGGGACAAATACCTGATCATACTTTGGAAATGGGTATGGGACTCCATAGAGCTGCTCGTAATAAGCAAGACCCTGCTTTGTAAGGGTGAACATCTCAGCGAGCTCGGCCTGTGTCATGTATGGAGCAAGGGACTTCCTGCAGTAGATCGAGAGTGGCACTCCCTTGTACTGGTCCGTGTACTCATCGAATGGACCAGCTACAAGTGCTGTGAGATATGTGGACAGTGTCTCTGTTGGGGCAAAGTCGATCTGCTGCTCGCCTGTGGGAAGTGTCCTTGTGGCAGCAGCAGGAGAGTTCGAGACAATCTTCCACTCCTTCGGTCCAGTTACGTGGAAGGCATAGGTTGCCTTGAGATCCGGCTGGTCAAAGCACGGATACATGAGATGTGCATCAAAAGGTTCGAAGTGGGAGTGGAGGTAGACCTGCTGGTCACTTGGGTCCACGAAGCGATGGAGTCCAACCCCTGTCTGGCCATATTCCATTTCTGCAACAACAGTGAGGGTATTCGCTCCACGTGCGAGTCCTGCGATTTCGAGCCGCTTTCCCTCACGGAAGGTGTACTCATCGGGTCGAAGCTCCCTGCCATTGAGGATGACTTTCTGCACAGAACGTGCTGTCACATCGCAGAATGTCGATGCATTCTCCTCGCTGCAGTCAAATCGAACTGTCGAAGTACTGGAGAAGGTCTCCTGCTTCGGGTCATCCGAGAGGGTGAGAGAGACGTCATACGATAGATTGCTGAGAAGCCGTGCACGTGCTTCAGCATCAGTGCGCTGCAGGGAATCAAGTCCAGTTGCCATGTCGTGTACTACTCCTGATGGGATCAGTCGATCTTCTCACCATTGTCGTTGTTTCCTTGCCCGATGCGCTACACTCCGGACTCATGCCTGTCTGCGTGAAGCTTCGATGCGGATGACAGTGAGTGCAAACAGGTAGTTCTTGTAGATGGTGCAGTCTGGAAGCGCTTCAATCACAGTTCGCGCTGCATCGGCCAGAAGCTCTCTCTCCGGAGTGGAGAGAGCGAGCATGTCTGGGTACGTTCGCAGCAGTTTCAGATATGAGGATGAAGAATAGGGAAGTGCCATTTCCATGGTGGTTGGAGCAATCACTGGATGCATGTGATTCCACTTCCTGTGAATGGAATCAGCAACCTCTCCAGCACTCGGAATTGCACTCAGCTTTCCGTGGGCAGAGCAGTGCCATGACGCATCAATTGCCTTGAAGGCATTCATGGTACCCCCAGTGCAGTGGTGATACTCAAGGATGGCAAGAAGTCCATCTGGACGCACTGCCTTTCTAAGCGCACGAAATGCTGAATGCGGCTCGAGCCAGTGCCAGCTGTTTGCTGCAACTGCATGATGTGCTGCAACTTCAGGTCGCCAGTGTTCGATGTCGACTTCGTGGACACGAAGTTGTGGACTTGCAGCATGTGCTCTGATGTATGTTGCGAAGCGGGAATCTGGCTCAAGGGCATCGATGGTGCATCCGTGCCTGAGAAGAGGACGTGTGGCAATTCCAGTACCAGCTCCCACCTCAAGAAGTCGTGTCGCTGGAGTGATGTCAAGAGCGCTCGCACAGAGTGAGAGAAGTTCATCAGGGTACTGAGGGCGGACAGCGTCATACTGAACTGGATCGACACTGTTCCAGAGGGCGATCCGCTGCAGTGGCATTTGCGTGTCCTCCACATTCATGCATGACGCATCACACTGGACGAAGGTCAAATGGACATGTTAATGTACCTACGATACTCGAGGAGGGGATATATGGATGCACGACGCATTTCAGCGATTCGTACAGTGTTCGAGAAGGCATGGGATGCATCGACTGCCTGGAAAGCGGAGCAGTGGTCCAGAGATGTTCCATCGACAGGCCAATGCGCAGTAACCACGGTCATTCTCCAGAAGTATCTTGGAGGCACCATCCTGCGCACAACATATGACAATGTGCCACATTACCTTCTCGTGCTCCCCTCTGGCGAGGAACTTGACATCACTCGCGATCAGTTCCGACCTGAAGCAGCTCGCGGTCCCTCGAAGACTGTGGATCCGCACCAGCTGTCGAGAAGTACGAGAGTCCGTCTCAGAATTCTTGAAGAGCGGGTTGCTCCTGCACTTGATGCCCTGATGCATGTCCGTCATGAACGAACTGCTCGTGGAGGTCTAGAGTAGGCGTACTGGTGTCGATGTCATGCGCTCTGGGATGGGGTGCACGTGCATGCCAATCCCTGAACACCTGAATCCTCTCCATGCTGCTTCCGCACACGTACATGAGATGGCTCAAGGTGGAGGATGGACATGGCACAGCCTGTGACTGGTGGCATTGCAGGTGTTGGCTGATGAGCTTCATGCAGCTGCAGGTGCATTGTGCACAGGGCAAAAGGCAGGGAGGGAACTCTGCGCAAAGGCAGAGTGCTACTCGACAGTCCTATCAGGCCGTACGAGAGACTTGAGGTACTCGGCTGGAGTGACGATCGGTATCCCGCGAAACTCCTTTAAGCCGAGGAGATGATGGTCTGTGCTCACGATCATGTCTGCCTTTGCTGCAAGTGCTGCACCGAGAACATGATCATCGTTGGGATCCGGACAGGTGGGCGGTATTGAAGTAGGAGTAATGGTCTTAGCCCGAAGCATGGTCCAGAGCGTCTTGTAGTGCTGTCGTCGCGTGCGGAATCGTGGATCGTTCGCACATGTCCAATAGAACTCGGAGAGGATGCGATAGCTCGTGTAGAGCTGGACATTCGGTCGTGTTGTAGACATGAGTGCACGTCGCATCACACCGTTGAAGTACACCCCTCCGATGAGCACAGTGGTATCGAATACGACTCGTGTTGGTGGTCCAGAGGGAGGAGCTGTCGTCATCGTGCAAGTGCCTTTCGTGCGAGGTGGACAGCATCCACCACGTCCTCTTCCGTAATGCCGCCAAGGGCTGCAGTCGTCTCAGCTTCAGAGAAGAGGATCTGAAGTTCATCATGCGAGGGGGTCAGTTCATGCTGTGCACTTTCTGAACCTGGATGGGGGAGATGCGGAAGTGGAAATGCTTCATCAGGGCGCACTGCTCTGGAAGAAGTGGTATTGCCAGGTGATGGAGTGTTCGCAATTCGTGCTGCCATGTGTAAGCAGTGTAGAGAATTCTGGGTACCTTCGGGAAGTGTGCATGTGCGTGAATGGTATGTCGTGGAACGTTGAAACACGCACTCCTTGGAAGTCGGCGAAACCGTAACAATGAGGTGACAGGAAGGCATGCGGCAAAATGACACCACATATACTGGCACCAAGCCCTGACGGGTGGAGGAATGCAAATCAGGTGAGGAGTCAACATGAGTGGTTTTGCAGTCACTCCCGATGACGTGGATCAGGCGGGAAACAATGCTTCTTCGGCAAATGACAATATTGAGCAGATCCTGACACAGCTCCGCTCACAGGTTGATGCGCTCCAGTCTGTGTGGAGTGGTGTTGCACATGAGAACTTTGATGGGCTGTACCAGGAGTGGAACTCGGGAGCCAAGCAGCTGCAGGACGCGCTGACACAGATTTCAGCCAAGTTGCATCAGGCTGCCAACTCGTATCGTGAGACAGAATCTTCGGTATCGTCGACATTCCATTGATTTTCATCGAGAAGTGAAACACGGACAGGGGATCCGGTTCCCGGATTCCCTGTTTTCATGTGGAGCCTGAGCAGGAAGTAGTGGTGGAGGAACAGCATGGCAATGGAGCGCAGGGTACGACGGCAGTGGGAACAGCTGCTTGAGAAACTGGCAAGAGATGAACGGCTGGACCAGTATGCTGATGCAGTGCAGAAGCTCGTTGCTGAGGTGCTTCCCCAGGGCGAGCTGAAGGACGCTCTCACGGGAGGGTGGCTTGGCCATGCAGTACATCCAGCACTGACTGATGTTGTGACAGGCACACTTGCATCTGCCACGCTCCTTCATCTGGTTGGTACACGACATGCCCGGCGTAGCAGTGATCTTCTAGTGGCAGTTGGACTGCTTGCAGCCGTACCAACAGTAGCAAGCGGACTTGCTGACTGGGTCGATACGTACGGGGAAGAGAAGCGGGCAGGATTCATTCATGCAGTGGGGAACGGTGCTGGACTTGCATGCTATCTTCTCTCCTTTGGTCCCCGTCTTCGGGGCCATGGGATCCGGGCACGTGCACTGAGGGTAGTCGGATTCGGTCTCCTTGCAGGTGCTGGGTATGTTGGCGGACATATGACGCTCCGGAAGGGCATGGGGGTGGACCACGGAGCATTTGCTGCCTTTTCAGAGCATTGGACACCTGTGATGCAGGATGAGGAGCTGAAGGAGAATGCGCTTACGAAGGCGTCAGTGAATGGTGCTGACATTCTGCTGTACAAGAATCACCGGAAGATCTATGCACTTGGCAACTCCTGTTCGCATGCAGGTGGGCCACTCCATGAAGGGAAAGTCGATGCGGATGGCTGTGTACGCTGTCCCTGGCACCACAGTGTCTTTGACCTGGCCACCGGTGAGGTGGTCCACGGTCCGGCATCTGCTCCACAACGAGTGCTTGAAGTCCGTCGACATGAGGGAACAGTGGAAGTCCGGCTACGTCCACATGAGGACGAACACTAGCTGCGCGAAATTCCGGCTTTCAGTACCCGGCCAAGAGTCTTCCTGATCACTGACCGCGGAGCGAGGTGGGAGAGGGCGGAGAGGATTGCAGGTCCATTGCCAGGTACACAGATGACTCGGTTCCGATCGAATGCCCGAAGCGCCATCTGAACGCACTGGTCAACAGGAATCGAGGGTATCTGGGAGAACATTGGACCAGCATGGGCAATGGTACCGAATTCTGTAGGAACAGGACCTGGACAGAGGGCGAGGATGCGCACTCCACTTCCTGCATTCTCCTGGGCAACTGCTTCAGTGAAGTGGAGGACAAACGCCTTTGTTGCTGCATACGTGGCCATGTAGGGTATTGGCTGGAATCCTGCAAGACTTGCGACATTGATGATGCCACCAGTTCTGTGAGGAAGATTCTGCACAAGGGCAGCATGGGTGAGTGCATGGAGTGCTGTGACATTGAGCCGGATCTCTTCAAGATCCCTTTCGATGTGTGCATGGGCAAATGCACCGGACGTTCCAAATCCAGCATTGTTGACAACGATCCATGGAGAAGAAGTGGCAATATGCGCAGTCACACTCTCGATACCTTCCGGTGTGGAGAGATCTGCAA
This sequence comes from Candidatus Dormiibacterota bacterium, assembly GCA_027451645.1. Classification (GTDB taxonomy): domain Bacteria; phylum Chloroflexota; class Dormibacteria; order Aeolococcales; family Aeolococcaceae; genus JAJZLL01. The sequence goes on from DAIDIX010000014.1 coordinate 14,119, forward strand.
TGAGGGGGGATGCTGCAATGCTGTACGTTCCCGAAAGCTGTTCAGCAAGCTTCGTGAGGCGATCCTCACGGCGAGCAACGAGGGTGCAGTCATGACCACGTTCTGCAAACTGGCGGGCAAATTCAGCCCCGATGCCGCTTGAAGCTCCAGTGATGAGCACTGGGATGGATGAGGGGAGTGCAGGTAGTACCATGTGCTGGTTATAGCGCACTTGGAGCAGAGTCTGCTGCCCGAGGAGGTGGGCATCCTTTTGCTAGCATAGGGGTGATGTTAAGCAACTACCTCCCACTCATTGTCTTTCTCATTGTCTGTCTTGCGTTCGGAGTAGTCGTACCCATCGTTGCCTCGTTTGCGGGACCGAAGCGGCACCTCGCAGCGAAGG
>DAIDIX010000015.1 GCA_027451645.1 Candidatus Dormiibacterota bacterium
ATCTGGGTGACGGTGTTGCTTCGAAGCACCTGGATGGGAAGTCCTGCACTCTCCGCGTATTTGATTGGGGAATCCTTCCGCTTGAAGTACGGTTTGAGTGTGAGGAGCACATCAGCTCTCTCAACGGAGTGCTGGATGCGGATGGGAAGCTGGAGCTCCTTTATGGACTGTTCGAGGTAGCTTCGCGATACTCCATACGGAAAGACTGAGACAATGGGGACAGCTTCTGTCACAGGTGCCGCTGGCACTGCTGTATTTCGCTGACCAGGAAACATCGAGGTATCGCCTGGCCTGTCCTTCTTCCTCTTTTTCTCCTGCAGGGCACTTCGCAGTCCCATGAGCGTGACTGTGCTGGCCTCCTCGTCATCATGCTGTGGCTGGTTGAGCGAGCCGTTCTCCGTTGTGCACTGGCCTGTTAGTGGATCATGTGCCCGGATCTGGGGTGCCTTCATTGAACCGCGGAGATAGCTGTCAACTGTCTCTGTCAGTGAACGGTGGATGGTGACCCTGTCTCTCGACTGAATTTCCACGAGCACATCGAAAGTGGGTGGTGCCTTCCGCTCGAGAACACTCTTCTGTGTACCTCGTCTCCGTGCTTCCTCATCCGAGAGTGTTACGGACTGGATTCCGCCAAGAAGATCATTGAGTGTCGGATTGACGAGAAGATTGTCGAGATTTGAACCGTGAGCAGTTGCGACGAGCTGTACTCCCCTCTCCGCAATCGTGCGCGCAGCAGAGGCTTCGAGTTCTGTTCCGATCTCATCAATGATGATGACCTGGGGCATGTGGTTCTCAACAGCTTCAATCATCACTGCATGCTGCTTCGAAGGAGTCCTGACCTGCATCCGCCGTGCCCGGCCAATTCCAGGATGGGGGATATCTCCATCACCAGCAATTTCATTCGATGTATCGATAATGACTACGCGCCTGCCGCATTCCTCGCTCAGCACGCGTGCACATTCGCGAAGCATGGTGGTCTTTCCGATGCCGGGTTCGCCAAGAAGGAGGAGCGACTCCCCAGACATGACGATATCCCTGATGATGTCGATCGTTCCGGTTACTGCCCTGCCCACTCGGCAAGTGAGGCCGATGACGTCGCCAGTGCGGTTCCGGATGGCACTGATGCGGTGGAGTGTCCTCGCTATGCCTGCACGATTGTCATCGCCAAACATGCCGATGTTTGCAACCACTGCATCGATATCCTCCTTCGATATCGGATGATGCTCAAGAATGACTTCGCCGTCCCGAAAACGGGCTTCCGGCTCTCTTCCGAGGTCCATGACGACTTCCAGCAGGTCGTCATGGTGCTGCGACGCTGTCTTGACTGCCAGCGCTATTCGAAGCGGCAGGGCCTCGAGCAGCAGATTCAGTTCCTCTTCCCACGATGGACCGTATTTCATGGTCGTTTCGCATCCTCCAAGGTGAACGGTTGGTGAGTGTGTTGGGGGAGAAGCAAGGGAATTGCCCAGGATCGGGCATAGGCACGGGTACGAATGATCCCGTGAGCCATGCGGTTTCCAGCGCTTGCATGTGCAAGTACTGGTCGCCGGGACCGCCGTGGTGGTGCTATGACTGCAGGTGACTTCAGTTCACGTACAAGGTACATCTGTGTTCCATATACCTCGAATCCGTATGAGCGAAGCACTGCGAACATGTTCGAATCGTAATGCCGCAAGATGCAGGTCACTGGCCCCTGATGGATCTTCGAGCCTAGTGCATGGTACAGGGCCTCGCCAACATCTCGTCTCGAGTTTTCGACAATGAAGCGGATTTCACTGGGGCGGGCATCCCGACCTGGAATGATGGCTCCCCAGCCGAGTATTTCACCGTCATCATAGACATACTGCTCTAGTTCGCTGCGTCCAGTAGCCCGAGCCATGGCATCGATGCCTCGCGCTTCCCACGCATGATAGTTTGGAGCCTCAAGTCGTGCAACTGCGGGTGGTGTAGCTTTCTGGTACAGAAGATACATGCCAAGCCGGTCGCCTTTTCTGGGAGAACGGATGTACTGTGTCGTTGCTTCATGCACATGATCTGTACCGTGATCGCAGAAGAGGATCTGCTCAGTATGGATCTGCTGGAAGCCCTGATGGATAAATGCCGGGAGCAGTCCATGACCATCTGGCATTCTCGCACTCAGCCGCTCGATCTTGCGCTCAATACTGTCGTGGACAAGTGCCTCGATCAGTTCTATTGCGACGTACTCGTATTCCTCACCCTCACGGATGCAGAGATTCACGATATGCCACGTCCGTACGGGCTTTGGGAGGAGCTCTGCCTGAATGAAACCAGTAAGGCTGCCGTCCACTGCTGAAGCAACGTAGAGAGCATCACCATCCTCAGTGAGAGGAACATGAGCTGCTATGGATTTCGACAGAGCAAACCACAGCTTGAGGAGAGCGCGCTGGGGAACAGGACGGTCTGTAGAGACTACTGGGGAAACTTCACTCGAACGTATTGATGCATGATACAGCGCTTCAATCTGCTCAAAGTCCCTGAAGGAAGCGGTGCGAACAGTCATGCTGCCTCTCCACGTGTCCTGCAGTGCGGAGCCACATCCTGAGGCGACGCACAGGGACATTCACCAGAAGCACCTGCTGAATGCAATGGAGCAGATCCAGATGAGTGACACAGAGCGACGGGAGACTGACCGAGAATCCTGAGATCCTCGTGCAACCTGACACCGTCTTGTGTCATTGCGCCTCCTTCCCACCAAAGTGGGCTGGATTCCATTCGCATCTCACAGACTCAGTGTACCGTCTCCTTCCGCCAGTGACACATCTAGTTACAAACACGTGACCCTACTTGACGAAGTGCAGCATCATGCTGCATAGGCAGGATCACTGCCAGTTCAGCATGATGCTGCGCATGCAGACGGGTATATGCTGTCCTACTTTGTGGCTGCAGGTGTGCGCTTCCGTACTGGAACACCTTTTGCCTGTGCTCCTGAGTTCCAGGCTTCAACCTGCTTCTTGAGTTCCTTCACAGATGTCTCAATGTTCATCTGGATAACTGGCTCAATTGCCTTTGCAAGTACCTTGCCAGCAATCCCGCCTCCAAGCTCGTACTCCATGGTGAAGGTCGCTTCTGTCTTTTCACCATGCTTGTGGAATGTCCACCGTCCCGTCTGCTGAAGACCTGACACGCTCCCCCACGCCATTCCATGATTTTCTTTCCATTCAGTGAAATGGATGACAGATTCGAGAACTTTCGGTCCAGCCTTCATGCCTACTGCAAATTCGGCACCGATGCCATGGACAACCTTGCCCGTGGGTTTCCAGACAACAAGATCCTTCATGTATTTCGTTGCGTTCGCGTAGTCGTCAACATACTGAAATGTTGTTTCGATGGGTGCATCAACTGTTGTGGTGTACGTTACCCGTGCCATATCCTGCTCCTTCCTCGTGTGGGGTCTGTTCCCATACTACCCACCCGGATCACCGTTGACTAGATACTGCTTCGTGCAGAGGTATCTTCCCGTACCGCAAGAAGTGCTGGTGCACGCAGGAACAACAACGTGCTGGAGGGAGGCCGATTCTGCAGGTCACCCGATAATGGGGAAACGGCGCTCAGAGGCAAGCTTGTCAAGCATGGCCTGCATGCGATGCTCAACAAGGGCATAGCACGCCCACAGCACATCAGGATCATGGGGATCGAGCTCGCCAAACTCCTCATGGAAGTCAATGGGAACACCCACCTCGGTAGTGATCTTTGCTGGCAGGGGAAAATGAAGCAGCAGATCTCCTGGCGAGATACCCCATGGAGGTGCAATGACAATCGGAAGGGATTTGAGCCGAAAGCGGTCAAGATGGAGAAGCCGTGCGGTTTTCCTGCCATCATTGAGCACGAAGAGAGTCTCATGCCCTCCAATTGAGACCACCGGAACAATTGGCACACGCTCCTCGAGGGCAAGGCGGATAAACCCGGTTCGACGGCCAAGGTGTATCTGGTTCCTCTTGCTCCATGGACGGAGAGTGTCTTCGTCTCCCCCCGGATATACAAGAACAGCAGCACCACGTCGCAGTGCTTCACGGGCATGCTGCGGGTGAGCTGGAATCGTGCCCACCTTTCGGAGAAACTGTCCCACAATCGGGAGACCAAGAACCAGGTTGTGTGCCAGGGCATAGCTCACACGTTCAGTGCCGAAATGCCGTACGAATTCGACCATGAGTACCCAGCTGTCAGGAATGAGGACCCCGCCGCTGTGATTGCCAACACACATCACACCCCTGTTCAGGGGAATTCGGTCGAGATGATGAACCTCCCCACGGAAGTACCACTCCACAACGGGAGTCATCACATCAACGAATGTCTGGAGAACTGCAGGATCCCGTAGATCGAGAGAACCTTCCGCACCCTGTTCCACCATCCCGGAGATGCGGCCATCGAGCGTATTGATCGCCTCGCGAACGACATCCACTGGCCCTGCACGACGCTTTCTCGGTTTTCTCCTCGTACTCGCAGGCACCTGCAAGGCCGGGTGGGAGGACACAGTCTTCGAAGTATCCTTCAGTGTCACTGGCATGGGATTCTTCTCCCTGTTCACTCAGGCTCCTGTTTCATCGATCGCACACCATCATTCTGTACTCTACAGAGGGGATGGGACAACACGTACCATTATTCTCACGGGAAGTAGCTCAGTCCGGTTAGAGTGCACGGTTCGGGACCGTGAGGTCGCGAGTTCGAATCTCGCCTTCCCGACATGTCACCCTGCATCCCCAGGAGAGGAAATGTCCATCGCAATGGCGATGATCGTACTTGCAGTTGTGGCCGTATTTGCAGGACTTGTCGGCTCGCTTCTAGGTCTAGGCGGCGCAGTACTCATCATTCCGTTTCTCACGCTCATCCTCCATGTGAACATCCACTACGCAATAGGAGCATCCATCGTCGCAGTCATCTGCACGTCAAGTTCCGCTGGAGCAGTCTACGCACGAAGCGGCATTGCCAACATTCGGCTAGCGTTCCTTCTTGAGTGCGGTGCTGTGCTCGGTGCTGTTACTGGCGCACTCCTTGCCACTGTCATTGCTGCACGCTTTCTCTTCTTTCTCTTCGCAGCGATCCTTGTCTATTCGGCTGCATCAATGATCGTGTCCCACCGCAGAGAAAGCAGGCGAAAGGAACTTCCCACGGCAGGTGACACTTCCCCGTTTGCGGGAAGCTTTTACGATGTGCATGAGATGCGGACTGTGAGCTACGTGCCGCACCGTCCCCTCCTTGGTGTTCCGCTCGTGTTCGCCTCAGGGATACTGAGCGCTCTGCTTGGAGTGGGAGCCGGTGGCATCAATGTGCCAGCATTCCTCAGCATCCTCCATCTCCCCCTCAAGGCAGCTCTCGGAACAAGCAGCTACATGATCGGAATCATCGCTGCCACAAGCGCACTCATCTACACGTTCCGTGGCGATGTGCAGCCACTTCTCGCTGCCCCGATTGCCTGTGGCATTCTCGTCGGTGCACGGGTTGGAGCAAGGCTCCTGCCCCGCCTCCAGCACCAGTGGCTCAACCGCGCATTCATTGTTCTGCTCCTGCTTCTTGCAGGCGAGATGACCATACACGGACTTTCAGCATGAGAGGCGAATCCAACACACACTCCCTTCGCATCGAGAATGCCATTGCTCTTGCGCTGTCCGTTGGCATTGGCGTTGCTGTCGCTGTCGTGCTCATGGGCATCCTCATCACCCTCTCAAGTCAGACATCCCTATGGCGCAGTGTCTCCACAGGCTATGTCCACTCCCTCCGCCCTGTGCCATTCCGACCAGCACTCCTGCTGTACGAGCTGCACCACTCACCCGGAATTGCTGCAATGTCTCTCGGACTCTTCCTCATCGTATGCACACCTCTTGCCCGACTCACGGTTTCCGCCATCATGCTCGTCCGAACGCATGAATATCGATTCGTTCCACTGACAGTCTTTGTGCTCCTTGTCATTGCGGCTTCCATTGTGCTCAGCTTCCATCTCCGGCACTGAGAAGAATGGTACTGAGAGTGTCTGTTCTTCAGGACATGACTCCGCTCTGTGCAGGATCAATTCCTCTTTTGACACGATGTCGATATGGCAGACCATCAATCATTTCTCTTCCTCAGGGCAATCAATGTGGGCAAGCGAAAAATTTCCATGAATGCGCTCCGGAATCTTCTGCTGCATGAAGGATTCACTGCTGTCCGCACGCACCTCAATACGGGAAATGTCGTGTTTGAGACTGCACCATTTCCTGCAGCGGCAATTGAACAGGCATGCGAGTCGCTACTTTATGATCAGTTCGGCTTTCCCGTGACAGTGTTTTACCGGAAGGAAGCGGACGTGCGTGCAATCCTGGATGAAGCACGAGCTGTTCTTCCGAGCGATCCAGCGGACAGTCTGTATGTCACATTCATGAAAGAGGAGGTACCGGCTGTCCAACCGCTTCCATCCCTTTCGGATGGAACCATCAGGGTTGTTCGCATGCTTGGAACGACAGTACTCACGCAGACATCACCAATTCCCAATGGCACGTCATTTCCCAACCCGTTCATCGAACGTCAGTTCCGCTGCGAGGCAACATCGAGGAACATTCGCGTCATTGACCAGCTCTGTCCAGCTTCCTGACATCCTGCCATCCACGACAATCCCAGGCGATCCCTGAAGAAGCAATTCACCAACCATATACTGATGTCCATGAAGAATCCACAGCTATCTCCCGACGGCAGGACCTTGGGGAGCTCTTCCCAGGGCAGCCGAATCGGGAAGCTGTGCTGGGCTGTACTGGTTTCTGACCGGTCACTCCTCGCGCTTCCCGTGATTGCCTTTGCAGCATACAGCCTGCTGGTTCTCAGCCTCATTGGCATCTTCATCCTGGCCCTTCGCCTGGGAAACACCAACCCAATTGCCATAATCATCACTATCCTCCTGTCTATAGGAGGGTATTTTGGCATAACATTCATCACCACATTTACCAGCGCTGCACTTATTGGATCTGCAACACTACGCCTTACTCACAAGCCTGGAACTGCCTTTGATGGTCTCCGAATGGCGTGGGCGCACGTGGGAAAACTCTCTGTCTGGGCATTCATTCTTACTTCTGGTGGCGTGCTCTTCAGATGGTATCCAAGTACACGCAGTAGATTTACAGAATGGCTCGGAGAACGGCTGCTCGGGATCGACTGGTCAGTCTCACTAACCTTCACCATTCCCATCCTGCTCTTTGAAGGGCATGGAATTCGCACCTCCATCAACCGCTCCGCACGTGTCATCAGGGGCTGCTGGGGGGACAACCTGACCTCGGGCGTATCAGTAGGGAGCTCCCTGCTGTTGTTGGTAGTGTTCGGATTTGCAGTCTCGATTGTGCTTGCCGTACTTTCCCAGCCGCTCCCCGCAATTATTGCGGCACTCCTGACAATCGGAGCTGTAACCACCTGCAACACTGCACTCAATGGGATCTATCGTGCCGTGCTCTTCCAGTGCGCTACTCAGGGAACTGTGGCGACAGATCTCAACTTCACAGATGATGACATGGCTGTAGCCTTCCAGGCACCGCGTGACAACTTCCAGTGATAGGAATATGCAGGACAGTCGCTTCCCTGGCGCAGCAGAATGAATGGAGGCTCATGCCATGAGCCACGTTCACACACATGCATGCGCGAGCATGACTCCCGGAAAATCGGAGGCATATTGCCACTTCTCTCCCTGACCTTGCAGGTTTCACTGCGAATCTCGCCAGGCACGCTCCAGGGCCACAGTTAACAGTTTCCGGATCGTTTGCATTCTGGGAATTCCATACACACTCAGAACACACTCATCCCGAATGAACCTCGTATCCCTAGGGACCAGTACTGAAACCGATCACGCGATATGACAATACTATGCCTGCCTGACACCCGCACAGCTGCACCCGTATACTGTTGTCCATGCAGAATCCACAGCTTTCTCCCGATGGCCAGTACTGGTGGGACGGCACAGCCTGGCAGCCAGTATCTTCCCTTCCTCCCCAGCAGGCATATGCACAGCAGCAGCCTGCCCAGCCTCTCCAGTATCAGCAGCAGGGCGCAGCATCTGTCCCTGTTGGTCCACAGATGGGAAGGTTTGCCCGTGGAAGGCGGATTGCAAAGCTGTGCTGGGAAGTACTGCAGTCAGACCGTTCCCTCCTCATGCTTCCCGTCCTTGCGTTCATCTCATTCATCATCATGGTTCTCGTCTTTGCGTTCCCGCTCGTTCTCTCGAGTCTTGTTGGCAGCGTGAATCCTGTTCTTGCATTCATCATTGTTGTAGCCATCTATATCGGCTCTGCGTTCATCAGTTCCTTCTTCGGTGCAGCAATGATCGGCGCTGCTACGCTCCGCCTGTCCGGACAGCAAGCAACCGCATCCGATGGGATGCGCATTGCATGGTCTCATGCAGGGAAACTTTTCATCTGGTCCATCATCGCAGCAACTGTCGGAGTTCTCATACGAAGCATCGAGGAACGCATGGGGATCGTTGGAAGGATTGTAGGCTTGGTGATTGGACTTGCCTGGGCGATCTCAACTACCTTCATCATTCCTGTCCTTCTCTATGAGCAGTCCGGTGTTCTCACCTCGTTCAAGCGATCCGCAATCATCATCAAGCAGCGTTGGGGTGAGAGCCTCGCAGCAGGAGTCTCCATTGGATTCACCCTGTTTCTCTGGACACTCCTTGGCATTGCCGTTTCCGTTGCACTCTTTTTCGTATTTCCACTGCTTGGCATTGCAGTGGCACTGCTTACTCTGGGAGCAGCCACCATCTTCAGCTCTGCACTGGGTGGCATCTATCGCGCAGCACTCTTCCAGTACGCAACTACTGGTGCAGTACCCACCCATCTTGGATTCACTGCAGATGACATGGCAGCTGCATTCCGGCAGAAGCGTCGCTTCTTCACGAGGTAGAGTCAGTACGGCACTGAGCGTTCAGGGCATGCAAGAATGGATGCAGGGCAAAGCATCTGGGGCCTAGCATTATGCACGAACACACTACTGGACATACGCATGGGTTCGACCATGATGCACCACGCGATCGCACATACCTTCTTGCTGCACTGCTTCTGATCCTTGCCTTCATGTGCGGAGAATTCATTGCAGGTCTTGCTGTCCATGCGCTCGTTCTTATTGCAGATGCAGGCCACATGCTCACTGATGCTGCAGCGCTTGGCATTGCAGCTTTCGCTCTCCAGCTCGCAGGAAAGCCTGCTACCCCAACACTTACCTACGGCTACAAGCGCATGGAAATCCTTTCTGCAGCCATCAACGGTGTCTCTCTTCTCATCGTGTCAGTCCTCATAGCCGTAGAAGCTGCACAGCGGCTCATCGCACCTCAGCAGGTCAATGGAAGGATCGTCGTCATTGTTGCTGTAGCAGGAGTGGCAGTAAATTGTGCAGTGGTTCTTCTCCTCCGCCGCGCAAATCGGGAGAGTCTCAATATCGCAGGTGCCCTCTCCCACATCCTCACTGACCTCTGGGCATTCCTTGCAGCAGCATGCGCAGGAGTGCTCATCATGCTCACCCACATCATGATGCTCGATCCCATCGCTTCTCTTGTCGTTGTCCTGCTCATGGCACGGGCCTCATGGGAACTTCTCAGGGACTCGGGAAAGATACTACTTGAAGGGACTCCATCACGCATCAATCTTGCTGAGGTGAAACACCATCTTCTCTCCGAGGATCATGTCCAGGATGTCCATGATCTTCATGCATGGGTTGTCACATCAGATCTCCCAGCCCTCTCAGCCCACATAGTCATAGATGATTCCTGCTTTTCCGATGGGCATGCTCCCGAAATTCTCTCTGCCCTTTCCAGCTGCCTTGCGGGACACTTTGACCTCGTGCACTCGACATTCCAGCTTGAGACTGCTGCCCAGGCACGAGATGAGCATCCCGTGCACTGAAGAATCGCATCGCATATGCAGAAGAACGGACACGGTATGGTGGAAATACCGTGCCCGCTCTGCATGGACAGGGATGGGCTATCTCTGTCCACCTCACTGATCAGTTGTCACCCCCCGAAGAGGAAGAACCATCAGTCGAGGATGATGCTGAACTGTCGCCAGATTGTGATCCATCGCCTGCTGCACTTGACGAATCTGTGCTTGACGTTGATGCTTCGCCTTCCTTGGGCTGGGTCGCTTCCTTGGGCTGTGCCGTCTCAGGAGCATGGGATGGAGCTGGTGTTGCTACGGGAATGATCGAAACGGTTGGCTGGGGTGTTGGAAGCGGCGTTGGGGCTGCAGTCGCACTCGGTGCTGGAGTCGACGTTGCGGGTGCAGCTGTCGACTGGGGTGCAGAGGACGATGACAGCGATAATGGGACCTGCTGCAGGCCAGCATGCACAGCCACAGCTCCCAATGCCACTCCCGCCATCATGATGAGCATGGTCTGGATCTTTGCGAACAGCAGATGCTTCATAGGAGAACTCCTCGTATTCGTGGTGGGGTACCACAGTCTTCATTCTGCCAACACCCGTAAGTCGCAGCAGTCGAGGAAAAGGATACGGTCGACCTTTCTCCATCAAGACCGTATCGTTTTCCCGTCTTCGTCCGACATACTGGTGTGATGAGTCTTGTTGATCGGCTCTCTCCGTCCCAGTCCGACGACTTCACCCTTGCTGTCCAGGAAGCAAAGAGGGGTGAGTCGAGCGGATGGAACGTACTCTTCGATCATATGTACGGCATCCTTATGAAATACACGCTCTCCCACATCGATGACCAGCATGCTGCAGAAGACATCGTTCAGGAAGTGTTCGTGAGTGCTTCGAAATCAATCAATTCCCTTCGAGGCACATCAAGACCCGTTGTGGAATCGTGGTTTCTTTCCATTGCGAAGTTTCGGATCCGTGATGCATTCCGCAGGCCACAGCCTCCTCAGGAGCTCCCGGAGGATGTCGCATCATCCGATGATCCTGCCAGTGCAGCAGCAGAGAATCTTCTTGCGTCTGACATCAGAGAGGCGCTCGCACTCCTCCCCGAGCGGCAGCGGGATGTTCTCATACGACGGTTCATCCTTGATCAGTCCATCGAGGATGTAGCACATGGAATGCATCGACCAAAGACAGCCATAAAGGCCCTGCAGCACCGGGCCATGCAAACACTTTCACGTGAACTTGAACATATACGGGAAGAATCGCTGTGACTGCGCAAGAACCACATCTCCACGACAGCCTTGAAGCTCTGAAATCCGACGTATCTGCCCGGATACGGAGTGGCCCACAGGAACGTGCCCGAAGGGCGATGCATGCCTCAGTTGCTGCACATGTGGTCATTGAGCCTTCACATCTCCTTCGGCGGCTTGCAACAGTTGCTGCATCCGCCATCCTTGCACTCATCGTTGCAGGTGCAGTGATTGCACATCACACAGCCTCCCCACAGCTCTCCAACACGCAGCTTGCTAGCCAGTACCTCCACTCCGCTGAGACGTACATCCACTCAGCGCAGTCCTCTTCCAATCCCGGGCCGCTTCTGGCCCGTGCACATGATGCACTTGCGAAGGCCAAACCGCTTCTCCCCGCAAACCACTCAGATCCCCTGTGGAAGGCATGGAATACGGACACCAAAGAGGTGGAACATGAGCAGGGCTCAACCACACCAGCAGGAGACAGCCCCTCACATTCCCCAGAGCAGAGTGACACCACCTCACCCACGTCACAGGAGACTGGACCGAGCAGCTCCACTGGGTCAGATGACAGCAGCTCTGGCGCTGGACATGACTCCTGAGCATTCTCCTCGCACGGCTTGACCAGTACAGCTCAACGCAACACTGCTACGCGACAAGTCCGTCATGCTGCTGGGCAGCAACGCCTCGTGCCTTGAGTCCCATGCGAATCCGCTCACCTGCCCATTTGAGGAGCTTCGGCGTTGCCTTCATGACAAACTCCTGACCGCGCCCTACTGACTGGAGCTCAAGCGAGCCATCTGGAAGAGTCGTCCATCTCCGAGGATCCGTGTGAAATGACAAGCCACCGTGCTGAGCAATGTCCGCAAATTCACGTGGGAGATGCCAGACCGATGCAGTACGGCCCGGAGCAGTGAGCACAAGACGCGGATCATAGGAAAATCGTCCGGCGCCTGGTTCGTGCGCATTGAGTCTGCGGTGCTGGGAAGCGATATACAGCGTATTCTTCGGACGCTGCCAGTCCTCAACGTGGGGGTGTTTCGCATAGGAGCTCAGGAACAGTGCATCCCCAGGAGATGCAATCCGGTGCATCTCCCCAACTTCAAGGTACCCCCAGATGACATGTTCTGGTTTCGACCCAGGAACCCACTGCAGCTTCCCGTTCACCCACTCGGTCTTTCGGAACAGTCCGAAGAAGAGAAAGAGATCCCCCACAGTCACACCCTGCTGCTCAAGGTGCCCCTGGGCAGATCCTGCCTGACCCAGGATTGGCCGCCAGCCCTCAGTTCGGGGCCGGGAAGCAGGGTCGACATCAGGATCAAGATGGGCTCGAGTGGGTGGTATGGGGATGTTGAGCTGGCGCATGATCTCCCCATACGTCATTCCATTGGGAGCAAGAATCTCGTCGTAGTCAACTGTCACACGGGACCCGACAGTCTCCGGTATGGGGAGTGACAGAAGAGTGCCATCTGGAAGAATGGGACTTGGTCCACCTCCAGATGCACTGTCAAAGCCCTTCCTGCTCAGGATGATGTGCATGTCCCCCCTTTACTGCCCTCTCACCATGCTACGAATTTCCTGTGAGCCTTGTCACGCTGTGAGGGAATTCTGGTCGTTTCGGGTCGTGAAGGCGCAATGCGACCTTGAGACCAACACCCTGAGGGAGCTGGTACAGGGACTGTTGGAGGGGAATGCCTGTACCAGCAGCCGTCAGGTTCACCTGAACTGCAGTTGGGGTTAGGAGAACATTCGGCGAGGCCGCTTTCTCGTCACCACGACTGCGCCAAGAAGAAGTCCGCCAAGGGCGAGGAATGCAGAAGCCCAGCCCGCTTCTCCGATTCCCGTTGCAGGTACAGGGACAGGCGCAGTTGCTGCAGGCGCAGGAGCTGCTGCGGCCGTCACGGCAAGCACTGCTGAGCTTGCCGTAAGGTAGACACCACCTCCACCGTAGGTCGCCTTGAACTGATGGGTTCCTGCGGAAATCGATGGGATGACATACGTTGCGCTTGAGGTTGTGCTGTTCACTGCGGTAAGGGTTCCCGTCCCGAGAAGCGTAGCCCCATCGTAAAACGTCACCGTTCCCGTTGGTGCTCCTGCAGCGGGATCTACAGATGCAAGAAGTGTCACTGACTGGCCAACGGTTGGTTGTGCAGGTGATGCAGTGAGCGTGATAGTAGCAGTCGTGGTCACTGTCATTGCCACTGCAGCCGATGAGGAGGCTGTATCCGTTGCACTTCCCGCATATGACGCGGTAAAGCTGTACGAGCCTGCCCCAATTGCGGAAACGGAATAGCTTGCTGTTGCAGAAGAGCCTGATCCAGCGACAAGGCTTGCAGTTCCGAGAGTTGTCGAACCATCAGAGAACGTCACGCTGCCTGCTGGTGCAGCACCACTTGCTGCAGTCACAGTTGCGGTGAGTGTCACATTCGATCCCGCAGCTGGACTCGTCGGGGATGCTGCAATTGTTGTTGTAGTGGCAGTCTTGAGAGCGAGGGCAGCAGTCGTTCCACTGTCAATCTCCTCGCCGTTTGCATCGTAGGTCGCGACTGAAGATGTATAGGATCCGGGTGTCAACGTGTTCGTGAACCCGCTCACAGTGAAGGATATGACGGTACCAGCTGTGGTCATTGAGGGAGTGGGACTGGTATAGGTGAGCGTGTTCCCCGTAAGGCTCACGGTCCCTGAGGAAATGTTCGATGCTGAGGTGACTGCCAGTCCGCTTCCTGTCGTACCTGCTGGAAGCGAGACAGTGAGTGACGAGACAGTTGCAGTTGAAGCTGTGGGAATTGTCCAGGTATACGAGGCTGAGGCACCCGTCATGGAGGATGATGCGCTCCATCCCGCGCCTGAGATGCTTCCAGCAGGAAGGACCACAAACTGTCCTGGACCACTAATATTGCCGCCAAATGTCGTGCTGTAGATCTGGGACTGGCCAGCGACAGAAAATGCCTGGAAGTTGCCCTGGACATAGGAGCCGAAGTACAGGACTCCACCATCAGCACTGAAACCGAAGTAAGGATATTCGCTTGGTCCAATGGAAAGTGTGCTCACGACAGTCTTGGTCGAAAGCTGAACCTCGTACATGGAGTTGGA
>DAIDIX010000016.1:0-1728 GCA_027451645.1 Candidatus Dormiibacterota bacterium
GCATTCCTCCACTGTGCGTGTGGATGTCGCTGCGCTACCTGACTGGTACAGTGACAACGGCCGACATGACCTCCCGTGGCGTCACACGAATGACCCCTGGCACATCCTCATCAGTGAATTCATGCTCCACCAGACACAGGTTGCCCGTGTACTGGACTACTGGACAGTCTTCGTGAGACGATGGCCAACTCCGCAGTCATTTGCTGCATCTCCTCTCCCTGACATCCTTCGGGCCTGGAAGGGACTTGGCTATCCCCGGCGGGCCGGATACCTGCACGATACGGCCTCACTCCTTGCACAGCATGGCTGGCCCGTGGATGAACAGGGACTGCGTGCACTTCCTGGAGTTGGCACATATACAGCACGTGCAATGCGCATCCTCGCGTGGGACGATGCAACCACTCCCCTGCCACTGGATGTCAACATCTCGAGAGTCATGCAGAGATTTTCCGGCTCCCAGATTCCCTCTGCTCTTGATGGATGGACGCATTCACGGCGCGATCTCGTGTATGCCCTGTTCGATCTTGGAGCCATGATCTGCAGGGCACGCGGACCGAAGTGCCAGAGCTGCCCGATGCAGCCCAGCTGTGCAGCATTTGCTGCAGGCATGGACTTCCAAGGCGAGCCAAAGAAGCGGAAGGCACCCTTTCGCGGATCGTTCCGTGAACTCCGAAGTGCAGTGCTTCAGATCTCACTTGCAGATCCTGCACTCTCTGTCGAGGCACTGCAGACATTGAGCAGTCCCCTTCTTGGACGCATTCCCTCAATCGATGAACTCGAACGTGCGCAGCGTACGCTTGCCAGGGACGGCCTTCTTGAACTTCCTGCAGCAAAGGATGGTCCACAATGAGCACCATGCTCACGAGGGAGCTCCTTGAAGCGGGAAGCGGCATCAGCTTCCAGCCCAATCTCGTGATCGAACCCACACGTGTCGAGTGTGCTTCAGCACCAAAAGGTGCACCCCGAGTCATCTTTGCTGGCTTTGCATCATCCTTCAGTCTACTCGTCCTTCTCGAGATTCTCGCCTCCCCAGACTTCACTGTTGCAGGCATCCTCACAAGCCACAGGAGCGGGAGCATCATTGCAAGCAACCGCACGCTTGCTGCACTTGCAGAGCATCTTCACATCCCGTTCATCGGTGCTGCCAATGTCAACGCGCCTGAAGTTGCTGCAGAAGTACATGAATGGAATGGTGATCTTGGCATCATTGCAAGCTTCGATCAGATCTTCCATGCACAGCTCCTCTCCATTCCCGTGCATGGGTGGATAAATGTCCACCCATCCCTCCTGCCGAAGTATCGGGGTCCAGAGCCTCTCTTCTGGACACTTGTAAATGGGGAACACACTGCTGGAATCTCCTATCACCGTGCAGTAGAGCGGTTTGATGAAGGTGCACTCCTTGCCCAGGGCATGGTGCCCATTGAACGTGATGACACTGCGGGACGACTTCTCGCGCGGCTCATGGCTGAAGGTCTCCCAATCTTGCCAGCAGTGCTGACCAAGAGCCTCAATGAAACTGCTGGGACAATGCAGCCGAGTGGCTCCTATCCAAAAGCTCCATCCATTGGACACTTCCCGCTCGCTGCATGCGAAAGTTCCCTCCATGCACGAAAGATTGCCCAGGCAGCTCTCCCCGACTTTGCACCATGGATCGAGCTCCATGGAACACGCGTTTACATCCGTGCGATCTCGGATCTCCCACTCGTCAACACCCTATCCCATACGTTT
>DAIDIX010000016.1:1738-6917 GCA_027451645.1 Candidatus Dormiibacterota bacterium
GTGCAGCTGCCTTCATGGACGTCCAGATTGTCCAGCACTTCGCGACAGTCTTCCCACGGCCCACGCTGTTCCTTCTATAGTAGGTAGCAGCGAATACATATCAGCACTTGAGCGAAGTGCAGTGAGGAGTTCATGAACGACAGGAAGCCGCTCGGAGAGCATACAGATCCCCTGCATACCTACGTGCACGAGGATTCATTCTTTGCACTCTCTGCTCCTGACAGGAGTAATGCACCCAAAACACTCTGCCTGTTCCTCATGGATCCAAAAATCAGTGAGCAGGCACGCGAAGGTCACTTCTCTCTCATTTCCGGGTACACACGCGAAAACGAACCGAAATGCGTCATTGCGGATGCGCTTGCAGTACTCCTCATCGATGGAGGTGTCGAAGGTGCAGAACGACTCTGCGGACGGATACTCCAGCTGTTCTCATCACTGCATCTTGCAGATATGCTCACTATCGTAGTGACGCCCCTCCGGGAAGCCCTATCCCCAGGTCACGCAGAAGAGCTCGTCTCCCAGGGAAGATCACTTCCATCCGGTGCAGTCCATACCGTGGGCACCTAGCCAGCACGGATCCATCCACAAGCAGCAAGAAGCGGCAGCACACGGGTTGCGCGCACTACCGCTTCTTGTGATGTTCATTAGTGTTGAGAGCTATCCTGTCGCGTATTTCACTCCCGTCTCAATGTTGGAATACACGTTGTTGACCTGGTGACCAAGAAGAATGACTGTCACGAGCACTGCCAGCGCAATGAGTACGAGTATGAATGCATATTCGACAATACCCTGACCTTTCTCCTCCTGGCTCCCCAGTCGCATCCCGTCTCTGCTGAGCAGTAGAGCGGGAAGAGATCGAAGCCACGCTGCCACTATAGGCTGCCTCCTTTCTTTCTTGCGTTCTCGCACACCCAATAATTCTGTGGCGAATTATAGCATCCTGTCTGAAACGCAGCCGGGATTTCATCCACCTGTCATAATCTTGACGATTGCAGGACCGAGCAATACGAGAAAGACGCAGGGAAAGATGCAGAGCAGCATGGGAAGGAGCATGAGCACTGGAGCCCGATGGCCTGCCTCCTCCGCCCGCTGCTTCCTGATTCTCCGGAGTTCCTCAGACTGCACCCGAAGCACATTCGCAACGCTTACTCCAAGTGGCTCAGCCTGAACCACTGCACGGATGAAGTTGTCAAGCTCATCCACCGGGTTCCGCTCAGACATGGCAGTGAGCGCTTCCAGACGAGGACGGCCAAGCCGGATCTCATCAAGAGTCTTCTGGAACTCCTTTCCAAGCGGGCTCTGCTCAGACTCAGCAACACGGTTCATTGCCATGTCCATGCTGAGTCCCGCTTCCATGCTGATCGTGAGAAGATCCATCACACCTGGGAGTGCACGGGATATGAGCTTCTGCCTCTTCTTGATCTTGCTCTTGAGTGATGAAACAGGAAGGCTCCTGCCGAAGAACACGCCACCAGCAACTGCTGCAAGGGTGATTGGCAGCCCAAAGCCGAAATAGCTTCCCAAGAAAAGTGCTGCACCAACGAATACGATGGGCAGGATGATCTGCTGGCCAAGAAGCATCTGGGGCGACTTCCCCTCAACATCTGCCTGCACGATGAGCCTCTGCAGCTTCTCGATCTGTCCTGCTTTCGAATTCCGCATCATGATGTTGCCAATGCGGTTGAAGAGAGGAGTGATCACCCGCTCAGAGAACGGAAGGGACATCTCTTCATCACCTGGCAGTGTAAGGCTCGAACTTCCACCCATGGCCTCATCGACACCATACAGCCGCTGCTCCAAACGGTCCTTGCTCGTAGACGGAGATGCGATGACCAGGGCAAGAACAAAGACACCAATGACAACAGCAACGCCCTCGATGATCGTGACAGGAGTCATTCTGCTACACCTCCACGTTTACGATCTTTCGGATAATGGCATACCCTCCTGCAATCATGAAAAAGGCTATGCCCAGCATGATCTGTCCAGGAAGCTTCGTAAGCATTGGGTCAAAGTAGCTTGGCGCAATCATGTAGAGGATTCCACTCAGTGCAAGTGGTAGCACAATGAGCACCCATCCCGATGCACGAGCCTGGCCAGTGATGGTCTTGATCTCGCCCTTGATACGCACCCGTTCCCTGATGGTGAATTCAATGTTGTCGAGAATGACGGCAAGATTGCCTCCAACCTGCTGCTGGATCTGGATGGCAGTCATGAGGAGCTTCAGGTCTTCTGACTCACTTCTGTCAACCATATGGCCGAAGGCTTCAATGAATGGTACTCCAAGCTGCGTTTCTCTCATCACACGTGCCAGGTCAGGACCCATTGGAGAAGGAGCATTCTGTGAAACGAGATTCATTGCCTGGGCAAGCGTGTAGCCTGCCTTGACTCCGTTGCTCAATGCAAGCACTGTCGGTCCAAGCTGGTCTTCAAACTTCTTCTTCCGCTTGTTGTACCGCATCTTTAGATAGATTCGTGAACCAAAAAAGCCAACGACAGCGCCAATGAGGAGTCCAATGATGCTCTTGAACCGGAACATGAGAAGGATCCCCAGGACAATGCTTCCTGCAGTCACCATGGCAGTCCATTCAGTCGGATGAAGCTTGAGATCTGCCTTCTGCAGCTGATCCACAAGCTTTGCTCCCCGGGATGACTTCTCGAAGCGCTTTCCCACACTCTGCTGCACGGTGTCACGAAAATCAAATGGCTTCTTCTTCATGCCCTGCAGTGCAAGCGGAGTATCACCGTATTCATCCTCCCACTCACTTTCCGCAGTTGAGGCTTGTGCAGTCTCCTCCACAGGTGTTGGCTTCGCTCCAGTAAGCATGAATACAGCACCGAACACTCCAAGAATGACGAGTGCACCAGCGACCAGAGAAACGAGGCTCACAGCGCTTCACCCTTCTTACTGGACATAGTTGTTGAGATTGGATGGACCGACAGAAGCAGCTCCCGTCAGCTGTCCATTCTGGTACAGGGAACCATTTGCAATGACAAAGCTCAGAATTGCAGAAGGATTGGTTGCCTGAAGATATTCAAATGCTGCGGCCTGCGCGGGAGTCATCTCCACAATGATCACTGAAGGAGAGGTCACGACAGGAGGAGCTGCCGCTGTCGTTGTCGAACCAGCCTTGGCTGCAGGTACTGCAGCCGTTGCTGCAATGGTCTCATCAAGACTCCCAACCTTGAGCACCTTGATATCCTGAAAGCCGAATGAAACTGCTGTACCCTTGCCCCCAGCCTGGGTAAGGATGTTGATGAAGTCCCCCGGCTGGATGTAGTAGCCGAGTCCGAGTGTCTTGCTTGTCGAGATTGCAACTGCGACATCCCCTGGATCAGGGAATACGCTGTCTGCAGCAGACGGTACTCCTGTCGAATTCGACGTCACAAACGTGGACTGGAGAATTGTTCCCTGGGCGATCTCGATTGAAGAGAACTTCCCGACAACGCTCGCTGTTGCCGAGAACACGCTCCCCTTCGGGAGCACTGACTGGGGGACCTTCTGTACTGCCACCATGCTTGCTGAAAGAGATGTTCCCTGGGGAATGTCTGTCGTTGCGACAACGACGCTCACTGTGGGACCCTGGACAGATCCCGTGGAAGCGCCAGCAGCCTTCGGGGAGTGTCCCTGTGACAGGGCAAGCGCAAATCCACCTGCTGCCACAACTGCGGCAATGATTGCTATGAGAATCCTTCGGCTTTGTCCACCTTGATTCACTGAAGTCTCCTTATGGATGGGCTGCAACCGCACAGTGGTGCTCTATCTTGCACCACTCTCCATCGTACGGGTGGCTCTTGAGAGCCAAGGGGTTTTCACACACTTGTCACCCGATCGCATCATGACGTGAACGCACTCCCCATCCTGATCGATATACTGCCTTCGATGGAACTAGACTCGCGTTCCCGCATCTACCTCGTACGACACTGCGATGTGCATAATCCAGAGGGCATCATCTATGGCTTCCGCCCTGGAACCCATCTCAGTACCTATGGCGTTGCCCAGGCACGGATACTGGGATCGTACTTCCGGAACCGGCCCATCAGTGCACTCGTCACAAGTCCGCTCGAGCGGGCCATGGAGACTGCCTCAATCATTGCCAATACACATACGCCACCGCTTTCCATGACAGTATCCGATGATCTCCGTGAAGCGGATTTCAACAGGTACCTCGAAGGCATCAGGCGTCCTCTCATTCCCCTTCTCCGGCCCCTCTGGCTGATCCACCTTGCGGCACCAGGCCTCCTGCCTCACGATGAATCCGTCGATACACAGGCATCACGGATGAACCGTGCTGTCCATGGTGCACTTCATGCAAATCCTGGAGGAGAATCCATACTCGTGAGTCATGGTGATCCAATCCAGTCATTCTGGATAGCTGCATCCGGACGCTCGAAGTATGCCATCCACCATCTCCAGTGTGCCAAGGGTGGCATGCTCATTCTCGATTTCGAGCACGATGCACTCACGAACCTCGAATATCTTTCTCCACTCGAGATACGGTTTCGTGCAGCCCACCCCGATGCGCGTGACGAGTCGCGGCTTCACTGATCACACATTGAGCCGTTCCCTGCTGGCTCCCTCTTCCAGATGCTGTGCATCCGTTCTGGCCAGCACAGCTGCACTGGACAATGACTTCTTCTGGTCCTTCCTTGCCTGCCGTGCTGCCTTCTCTCTCCTGTCGAGGATGGGCTTGATGTAGAGCTTCAGAATGATCCCCAGCATGATGAGGAAGAATGACACATACACGAGGGTGACACCACTGTCCTTCGAAATCTGGAAGAGGGAATACGGCTTCAGTGAGGTAAAGGAGATGGTGAAAGGCACCTCCTTGCCATTTGCTCCAGGAAGCTGGAGCTTCAGTGTCGTTCCCAGTGGAATGTATACCTCCTGGCCATTCTGGAAATAGGGAACCATCTGGGATACGTCAAGCGTGTCGACATTCTGGGGAACGCCGCTTGTGAGACCGAGGTTGCCAATGAACAGCTGCATTCCCACAACAGGATTGTTTGCAACGCCACCTCCAGGTGCATAGGTGGTTCCAATCGTGTTGAGCTGTCCCGCATTCGTGACAGGAACGATTGGCCGTGCATCCGGGAGCATGACCATCTGCGCTCCCAGCTGGAGTGGATGCTTGGCTCCCGGCACCGTATAGTTGAAATCGGGAACCTTGAGCACGCATGT
>DAIDIX010000016.1:6927-14138 GCA_027451645.1 Candidatus Dormiibacterota bacterium
AGTCGAGGCCAAGTGCGGCGAGGTTCTGGCGGATGGCGTCGAGGGCGAAGCGGTTGCGCTCCAGGAAGTGCGCGTGGCTTGCGCCGCGGCTGAGCGCTTCGATGCCGACCGCGCCGGTGCCGGCGTAGGCGTCGAGGAAGGTGGCCGGACTTGTCCTCACCAAAGCATTCGATGGGACTGCTGAAGACTGTCTGGCCTTCAGGATTGCGTACAGTGATCAGTGGTGCCCAGCCGTAATCCTGCTGATAGATGTGGATGCCATCCACAGCCAGATACTGGTTGACCTCAACATTGCGGGTCATGATCGGCTTTCCCTGCTTCTCTACTGTCAGCGAGCTCCTGTAGAGGCTTGCGACTCCACCTGAACCGTACTTCGCTACAAAACTGTTGAGATGGAGCTGGAGATCCGTGTGATATCCATTTGAAAGCACTCCCTGCTCCAGAGAGTCATACGATGCGGCTGCTTCAGTGACAGTCTGTCCCTGAATGATTGTCAGGAGACCGTCAAAGCCTGTTGCTTTCCCCCAGATGGCTGCAATGAGAATGAGAAAGAATGACGTATGAAAGAGCCAGCTTCCCCACTCTCCCCAGTACTGTGCATTCCGCACATACCCTCGAACCGTACGGACAACTAATGCCTGACCTCTTCGAAGCACGCACCAGCCAAGTGACAGGTAGAGGCTAGCAACGAGAATGTAGAACAGGGGTGAGACAAAGACTGAGGTAAGAGGAAGCCCGACTGCTGAAGCAAGACTGTTGAGATGCTGGTGCGATGCAAGAAACGAGTCGACGAGTGTCTGGGAATCCGTATTCTGCTGTGGAACAAGTCCACCAATGAGCGTGATGACAATGATTGCAATGAGGAAGTAGATTGCAGTCCGCATCCTCGTGAATTCATGCCAGAACCGCAGCCAGTACTGAAGTACCCGTGGAGTGCGTTTGCGCTTCGCAGTAGTGTGCGTTGACACGTTCCCCCCTAAACTATCTGCACTCTCCCACTCTACGCCACAGCAATGAAGCAGTGCAGAAAGCTACGGAGCTGCAATCCGTACGAGCAAGGCATCCCGTGCAGAGAGCGCAAGATGGTACACCACGGGAACAAACACGCCAAGTACAACTGTTGCAGCCACTCCAAGACCTACCACGACAGCCCCGGCCCTTGCTGGCGCAAACCAGGGGGAAGGAGCACCCTTCTCTGCCTCCTGGGGAGAGTACAGAATGAGTATGACGCGGATGTAGTAGAAGATTGATATGGCACTGGTGAGGACTCCCCAGATTGCGAGCGCAATCTGGCCATTCTGGATGGCACTCGCAAAGACGAAGAACTTTCCCCAGAATCCCAGCAGTGGCGGAAATCCTGCAAGGGACAGGAGAGAAAGAGCCATCATTGCAGCAACGTACGGATGGGCATGTCCAAGCCCGCGAAGAGAGCGATACGAAGATGAATCATCATCACCCTTCGCCACAAGCATCACTCCTGCAAGCACACCAAACGTGCTGAGGGTATATGCAGCAAGGTACACCAGTACGCCTGCAATTGCAGCACTTCCAGACACTGCAACACCAATGAGCATGTACCCTGCCTGCGCAATGCCTGAATAGGCAAGCATCCTCTTGATATTTGTCTGTCTCAGTGCGACAAGGTTTCCGATAAGCATCGAGAGGATCGATATTGCAGAGACTGCTACTTCCCAATGCGTGTACAGCGGAGTGAGAACCACACTGAATATCCGCAGTATGGCAGCAAAAGCAGCAACTTTTGTAGCAACACTCATGAAGGCAGTAACAGCAAGGGGTGCGCCCTCATAGACATCTGGAGTCCACATGTGGAACGGAGCAGCACTCACCTTGAAGCCAAGGCCCACGAAGACGAGGACGATGCCAGTGAGGAGTAGTGGATCGACAGACTGGAGATCTGAGGCAACAACCTGTGCAATGGCAGGAAGCTGTGTATGCCCTGTCTCCCCATAGACCAGTGCCATGCCCATGAGGAGTATGGCTGAGGCGAATCCCCCCATGAGGAAGTACTTGAACCCTGCTTCCTGCGATTTCGCGTTTCCACGGCGAAATCCTGACAGGAGATACAGTGCAAGTGAGAGCACCTCTATGGAGAGAAAGACCATCATGAGGCTTTCCGAGGAACCAAGGAACATCATTCCAGCAGTTGCAGCAAGGATGAGCGAATAGAACTCGCCATGATGGATCTTCTGCCGCTCGAGGTATGAGGGACTCAATGCAATGACAAAGAGCGCTGCAAGGAGGATAAGGCAGTTTATGAACAGCCCAAAGCGGTCATACGAGAACGAATCCGCATATACGGAGATCTGCTGTGCACCTACTGTGATCCAGTCAGATACCGTGACTGCAGCTGCAGCGAGCAGCACACCAAGTGACCAAACTGCCAGCCACGTCCGTTTCGAGGGTGGCACAAAAGTATCAAGAATCATCGTAATGATGAATCCCCCCCCGACAATGAGCTCGGGAAGCAGATGAACGACATCGCCTCCTGAAGGGAACTGGAGTGCAGGGAGAGCGGCTGCGAGCATATGGGCGAGGATCATGCATGCACCTCCCGTGAATGGTGAGCTTGGGAAATAATGGCTGAAGCATGCTGGACGTGTGATGCTGCTATGTACTGCTGCACACTTCCCTGGTCCAGCTGGCCAACAATGTTCGGAAAGAGCCCAAGCACAACCATGACTGCACAGAGCGGAATAAGGATCCAGCGTTCCCTGAGATGGAGATCCGTCATGCCTTCCTTCGTGCCTTTGTGCAATGGATCATGCATGAGACCCTGATGGAGACGGAGCATGTACCAGCTTGCAAGAACAACTCCAATTCCCGCTATGACAGCAAGGAGCCAGTTCGCCTCGAATGCACCGAGCATGATCATGAACTCGCCAGCAAAGCCATTGAGCCCCGGCATTCCAAGTGCAGCCAGTGCTGTGATCATGAAGAGGAAATACATCCACGGCATGGCCTTCTCGAGTCCTGACATGAGGGAACGGTCACGTGTACCTGTACGTACTTCAACGAATTCCATGATGATGAAGAGTGCAGCAATGATGATTCCATGATTGATGACCTGAAGAATTGCACCGTGAAGCCCAATGACTGTGAGGGCAAAGACTCCCAGTGATAGGAAGCCAAGATGGCTGATGCTTGAGTACGCAACGATCCGCTTGATATCCACCTCCTGGAGAGCCATGAATGCCCCATAGAGGATGGAAATGAGAGCAAGGACAAGGAGAAGTCCCTGGAAATCGTGCATTGATCTTGGAAAGAGCGTCATTGCATACCGGATGAAGCCGTAGATTCCGAGCTTGCTGACAATGCCTGCAAAGAAGGTGAGTCCACTTGCAGGCAACGACTCGTACAGATCCGGAAGCCATGTGTGAAATGGAACGAGTGGCACCTTGATCGCAAACGCAAGTGCGAACGCGAGGAAGGCGAACTGGTCCGGAGTGAGAAGCTTCCACCCGAGTCCAGGGACAGTAACTACTGCCTGAGCAGTGGTCTGTCGCGCTGCAACTGCCTCGTAACTGAACGATCCTCCTGACTGGGTATGGAGATAGATGATTGCAAGCAGCATGAGAAGACTTCCGGCAACCGTGTACCCAATGAACTTCAATGTTGCACGCTGCCTCTTCTCGCTGCCAAAGCTGCTGAGCAGGAAGTACAGCGGAAGCAGCATCCCCTCCCAGAACAGATAGAACAGCAGGAGATCCGTACTGAGAATGACTCCCGCAGTAGCAGCCTCAGTAAGAATGAGGAGTCCAAAGAAGAGCTTCGGCCTGTCAATGCCACGCACCAGTGCAACGACTACTCCGAGGAGGAACACAACGGCATTGAGTGCAAGAAACCATGCTGAGAGTCCGTCCAGTCCAAGGCGGTATGAGGCACCAATCTGTGGCAGCCACTGAACATTCTCCGCATACCGGAACGAGATGGGAGATCCCGTTACTGCTGCCTGGCTGAAGTTGAGTAGGAGACCCAGTACAAGAGCACCCGTTGCGAGCGCTGCAATGAGTGCAAACGTCTTGATGAGCCATGCCTCACGTCGAGGAGTGCACAGGATTGCCACTGCACCGAGCACAGGAATGAGAAGGACGAGCGTAAGCCACGAGAATCCTGAAGTCATCGGACAACAACCCCCACGATGATGATGACAAACAGCAATGCGAAGAAGACCATGTATGCGATGTAGTCGCGGACGAGACCACTCTGGAATGGCTGGAGCGTGTTACCGAGATCATCGACACCGATGCCTACACCCTCTACCCAGCCATCCATGATCTCGGGCTCGATGAGTTTCCTGCACCAGGTTGCTACTGCGCGAAGCGGTCGGACAATAGCCGCATCATAGAGTTCATCGAAATAGAACTTGTGGAGAGACAGCTGTGTCAGAAAGCGGGGAATGCGGTTTGCAACTGTCTCTGCATCGGGTTGCCGATGGAGCCACAGCCGCAGAGCTGCCCCGACTCCTATGAGGCTCATTGCAGTGCCAACAAGCATTCCTATCCAGCCTGTAGCAGCACCAGGCTCATGAGCAAGTGGCCCACTGGATACCGAAGTGAAGACAGGGGAAAGAAACTGAGTGAAGTCCTGCACACGAAGTGATCCGAGGGAAATTGGCCACCACAGGAAAAATCCTGCTATTGCACTGAGTGCTGCAAGCGTGACAACGGGGAAGAGCATGATCTTGGGCGCTTCATGTGCTGCAGCAGTCCGTGCATGCTGTGGCTCTCCCTTGAAAACAATGGCCCAGAGACGGAAAGCATAGAGGCCAGTGAGCACATTGATCGAAACGCCGATGATATATAGGAGAAGTGCAACATGGCCCGGACCATTCAAGATGCCATATCCAAGAAGGTTCTCCTTGCTGAACCATCCTGCAAACAGCGGAATGCCGGAAAGCGCAAGTGAGCCGATGAGAAAGGACTTTTCTGTAACCTTCAGTTTCCTGTCGAGGCCACCCATGACACGGATGTCCTGCTCATCATGCATGGCATGGATGACATTTCCTGCACCCAGGAAGAGGAGGGCCTTGAAGAATGCATGGGTGACAAGATGGAACATCCCTGCAGCATATGCCCCCATTCCGACAGCGTAGATCATGAGCCCAATCTGGGACATTGTCGAGTATGCAATGACACGCTTGATATCCACCTGGCTCAGGGCAATGATGCCAGCCATGAATGATGTGCCAATACCGACACACGCTACGAGTCCCTGGATGATTGGGGCACGATCGAAGAGCGGATGAAACCGCGCAATGAGGTACACCCCTGCTGTAACCATAGTTGCAGCATGGATAAGGGCCGAGACTGGAGTTGGACCTTCCATTGCATCCGGCAGCCATGTATGGAGGGGAAACTGAGCACTCTTTGCAAATGCGCCAATGGCAAGAAGAAGGCAGATCCAGGTAATCGTGCTGCTGCCGTACTGGAAGGATGCAACATTCCTGAATATGGTTGGCATGCTGAGCGAGTACATGTGCGTACCAATGGGACTCATGACATTCGTCACAATGAGGAATGCAGCAATCACAAGCGCAACATCACCAATCACCTGGGTGATGAAAGCCTTCCGTGCTGCTGCAACTGCACTCGGACGCTCGTACCAGAACCCGATGAGGAAGTAGCTGCTTACTGCAACGAGAGCCCATCCAATGATAAGGAATACAAGATCCGCAGCAAGAACGAGAAAGAGCATCGAGAATACAAAGAAGTTCATGTAGGAGAAGAATCGTGCAACGCCTTCATCATGTTCCATGTAGCCCACACTGTAGACATGAATGAGGAAGCCAACACCTGTCACAACGAGCAGCATGACGATGGACAGCTGATCAAGCGTTGCCTGGAACGCCACTGAGAGCGATCCTCCGACGACAAACCAGTTCCACAGCGTGACAGTCACTGCCCGGTGCGCACTTGACTCAGTGAGCATGACAATGAGCGCAATAGCACTGACAACGAACGCAGCTCCTATGGATGCTGTTCCCACAACATTCACGAGCTTCCTGCGCTTTGCTGAGCCAAATGCTGCATTGATGAGGGAGCCGGCAAGCGGAAACCCGAGGACGAGAAGCACAACTGTACTGACAAACCCTTGATTCATTTCGTTAGTCCTTCATCTCATCAAGACGGTCAACATCAAGCGTGTGCTCAGCACGGAAGATTCTCGTTACCATTGCGAGCCCGACAACTACTTCAGCTGCTGCAACCACGATTACCATGAATGCGAAAATTTGACCTGCAAGACTGTTGAGTGCACGTCCATAGGCGACGAGAATGAGATTCACGGAATTCAGCATCAGCTCCACTGACATGAATATGACAAGAGGATTTCTCCGGATGAGCACTCCAGTTGCCCCGATCATGAACAGAAGCGTGCCAAGGAACAAGAGGAATTGAAAATCTCCAGTACTCACAGTCCTTTCCTCGCATGGTGGGTAAGATACACAGCACCAGCTGCTGCTACGAGCAGGAGCAGTGACGACACTTCAAATGGCAGCAGATATGTGGTGAAGAGCTGCCCGGCAATGGTCTGGACATTTCCGTGTGCATTCACTGCCTGCTCTCCGTACGAAAATGACGATGCATTGGCAACCCTGCCCACTACAGCTCCACGGATCTGTCCATTCTGAAGTACTGCAGTACTTCCTGCCATTGTCCATACACCCACTGCAGCAACAATTGAAGCGAGTATGCCGAGCATCATATGCCAGTCCACCCGGGGCCGCTCCTCTGCTCGGGGATTGAGAAGGGCAATGATAAATACGAATAGGACCATCACTGCACCTGCATAGACAATGATCTGAACAGCAAACAGAAACTGTGCATTGAGAATGAGGAAGATTACTGACAGAGCACAGATTGTCACGACAAGACTGAGAGCTGAGTAGAGGGCATGGGAAGACCAGATGAGGGAGATTGCCGAGATGACTGCAATTGCACCGAGGAGCCAGAGAGCCCAGTTCATTTGCGTTCTCCTCCACTGACGTCAGTCCGCTTCACTGTTGGAGGAGTCACCTCAATCCCACCATGACCCGGAGTTCCTTCATCTGGATGGATGTGGGACTCCTCGAATGCACCCCATGCCTTGACAGGATCTACACCTGTTTCAAGCTGCTCATGTCCGCGCTGGTCTGCACCAGCACCAAGAGAACTGGGTGTCTTTCCCGGTGTCGTGAAGGACGGCCAAGATTC